>CAZFSX010000029.1:10051-15675 GCA_964522115.1 uncultured Pseudobdellovibrionaceae bacterium
CATTTCAGGAGATGCCAGAGAAACTCTCACGGCATCAAATGACAATGGATCTTTAGGTTTATCAAAAAAATTCAACAAGTCTTTCAAGGGACACTCCTGTTCTTGTTGGTTTATATTCGCAATTAGTGAGTATTTTGACTTCCATCAGTAGGAGCAGGAACTTGCTCTACTTCTGTTGTTTCAGTCGAATCATCTTCAACCTTATCTGTCAAAATATCAGACTCTTTTAGCTCCACATTCAAGGCCAAGCTTTGCAACTCTTTCACCAAAACGTTGAAAGATTCTGGAAGACCTGGTTCTAGAATATTTTCACCCTTCACGATGCTTTCATACATGCGTGTTCTTCCTGCCACGTCATCAGACTTAACAGTAAGGAACTCTTGCAATGAATAAGCGGCACCGTAAGCCTCGATCGCCCAAACCTCCATCTCTCCAAGTCTTTGACCTCCGAATTGAGCTTTACCGCCCAAAGGTTGTTGAGACACGAGAGAATAAGGTCCAATAGAACGAGCATGGATCTTTTCTTCCACAAGATGGTGAAGTTTCAACATGTACATGATTCCAACTGTCACTGGATTTTGGAATGGCTCCCCTGTACGACCGTCAAACAAAATTGTTTGACCACGAGTAGGAAGATTTGCCTTCGTCAAAAGTCCCTTCACATCAGATTCACGGGCTCCGTCAAATACTGGAGTACCGACATGGATACCATTCTTCATGCGATCCATCATTCTCTTGATCGAATCATCATCAGACATATCTACTTTTTTACTAATTTCTTTATCATCAAAAATAGATTTTAATTTTTGGCGAGCCTCATCTGCTTTGAATGATTCTAACATCGACCCAATCTGTTTACCAAGATTGTGTGCAGCCCATCCCAAATGGACTTCCAAGATTTGTCCAATATTCATACGAGAAGGAACGCCCAATGGATTTAAAACCATATCTACGGGAGTACCATCTGCAAGGTATGGCATATCTTCAACAGGAAGAACTTTGGAAACAACCCCTTTATTTCCATGGCGGCCGGCGAACTTATCACCAACTTGAAGCTTACGCTTAATTGCTACGTAAACTTTAACCATTTTAATGACGCCAGGAGGAAGCTCATCCCCTTTACGCAAACGATCGATTTTCTCATTGAAAACCAACTTAACAGCTTCCAACTGATTACGAGCGCCATCCAAAATCTTAGTAACTTGGAACTCAAGTTCAGATTCCAACGGAATGTATGTCAACAATTCAAAAGGAATAGTTTCCAAGTCTGCAGATGTGATTTCCTGTCCTTTAGAAAGAAGTTTTTGGCTTCCATCTTCGTTCAATAAAACACCTGTGGTTTTCTTCCCAATCAACATGCCCTTCAATTTCTCTAAAGCATTGTTGCGGATAACGTTCTGCTCCACAGACAAATCTTTTTCTAACTTGCGACGTTTTTCCTCAATAATGGATGATAAACGCTCATCGCGATCAGCTCCCTCACGAGAATAAACTTGAGCATCAATAACAGTTCCGTAAACACCGGATGGAACACGAAGTGATGTATCTCGAACATCTCCAGCTTTTTCACCGAAGATGGCTCGCAGAAGTTTTTCTTCTGGCGATAACTGTGTTTCACCCTTAGGAGTTACTTTACCAACAAGGATGCAACCAGGCTTAACTTCCGCACCGATACGGATGATACCACTCATATCCAAATCTTTGAGCGCTTCTTCGCCCACATTGGCGATATCACGAGTGATTTCTTCTTTTCCAAGTTTTGTATCACGAGCAATACATTCAAACTCTTCAATATGAATAGATGTATAAACGTCATCTTTCAAAAGACGCTCGCTGATCAAGATAGAATCCTCGAAGTTGTATCCCATCCAAGGAGTGAAGGCGACGAGGATATTTTGACCTAACGCCAATTCACCAAGCTCCGTGGAAGGACCATCTGCAATGATGTCACCGCGAGAAACTTTATCGCCAACTTTCACGATTGGTTTTTGATTGAAACAAGTGTTTTGATTTGTACGTTGGTACTTGATCAGATTATAAATGTCCACGTTCGCACCAAGCTCTCCGCCTTTTGCCAAACGACGAACAACGATACGAGCTGCATCAACTTCTTCAACGATACCATCATTCGTTGCAACCACTGAAGTTCCAGAATCACGAGCAACTAAACGCTCAACGCCAGTTCCTATCAATGGTGCGCGTGAACGCAACAAAGGCACAGCTTGACGTTGCATGTTCGATCCCATCAATGCACGATTGGCATCGTCATGTTCTAGGAAAGGAATCAAACTAGCAGCAATAGAAACCAACTGACTTGGAGAGACGTCCATCAAAGAAACTTTTTCTTTATCGACAATTTCGTATTCTCCGTCAATTCGACAAGTGATATTCTCACCCTGAACTGTTTCAGCATTCCCATCGCGAGATGCCTGTGCAATACGGTGTCCAGCTTCTTCCAATGCAGATAAATAAGAAATATCTTTGGAAATCTGGCCTTCCTCAACCTTACGGTAAGGAGTTTCAATAAATCCATAGTGATTAATGCGAGCATAAGTAGCCAAAGAAGCGATCAACCCGATGTTTGGTCCCTCTGGAGTTTCAATCGGACAAATACGACCATAATGCGTAGGATGCACGTCACGAACTTCAAATCCTGCGCGATCACGAGTTAAACCGCCAGGTCCAAGAGCTGAAAGACGACGTTTATGCGTAATTTCAGAAAGTGGATTTGTTTGATCCATGAACTGAGACAATTGGCTGGATCCAAAAAATTCCTTCACTACGGCGTTCACTGGTTTTGCATTGACAAGATCATGCGGCATCATTGTCTCTACATCTTGCAAACTCATTCTTTCGCGAATAGCACGCTCCATACGGACCAAACCAATACGATATTGGTTCTCCAAGAGCTCCCCAACGGAACGAACACGACGATTTCCTAAATGATCGATATCATCCACATGACCGCGACCATTTTTTAGATCAATCAATGTTTTTACTGTCGAAAGAATATCTTTATGAGTCAGAATTCTATGACTTGGAGGGCAGTCCTCCATAGAAATTCCAAAGCGATGGTTAATCTTGATACGACCGACTTCGCTCAAGTCATAAGATTCTGGATCGAAAAACAAACGTTCGAAGAAAGCTGTTGCTGCTTCGATTGTAGGCGGTTCACCAGGGCGCAAATGTTGGTAAATTTTCAACAAAGCCTCTTCCTTGTTGAGAACTTTATCAACAAGCAAAGTATTTCTTAAGTAAGGACCTACGGATAGACCATCAAAGAAAATAACATAGACTTTAGAAATTCCTGCTGAGATAGCTTTTTTTAATTGTTCTTTTCCAAGCTCATCATTTGCATCAGCGATAATTTCACCTGTTGATTCATCAATCAAAGGTTTTGCAAGAACTTTTCCTTCAAGATCTGTCGCACTGATTTCAATCTCATTGATGTTTAATGACTTTACTTTCTTAACAACAGCACGAGTGATACGACGACCGGCTTTAACCAATGCTTCCCCGTTTGTTGGGTCGATGATATCCACAATAGCACGTTGACCAGACATACGTTCGATATCAAGTTTACGGAAGAACTTACCGTTATGGATAGTTACTTCATCAAGGTCATAGAAATACTCAAGAAGCTGCTCTGTCGAGTAGCCCAAAGATTTTAATAGAATTGTAACTGGAAATTTACGTCGACGATCGATTCGAACATGAATCAAATCTTTTTGATCAAACTCGACATCCAACCAACTTCCACGATAAGGAATCACACGAGCAGAGTAGATAAGTTTTCCACTTGCATTGTTCTTTCCACCATCATGATCAAAGAAAACACCAGGAGAGCGATGTAACTGACTGACAACAACGCGCTCTGTTCCGTTAATAATAAAAGAACCATTTTGGGTCATCAGAGGAATTTCACCCAAATAGACTTCTTGCTCTTTTACATCGCGAATACTACGAGCTTCAGTTTCTTCATCAACATCAAAAACGATAAGACGAAGAGTCACTTTGATCGGAGCCGCAAATGTCATACCTCGCTGACGGCATTCTTCAACGTCATACTTTGCAGGCTCAAGAGTGTAACCTACAAATTCAAGACTAGAGGTATTGTTAAAATCAGTGATTGGAAAAACAGATTTGAAAACACCATTCAATCCAACATCCCCTCGGCGGTCAGGATCTACATCCTTCTGCAAGAAAGCCTCGTAAGAACTTTTTTGGAGCTCAATCAAGTTTGGAATATCAATGACCTGATTGTTTTTTGAAAAGGTTTTTCGAATTCGAAGGTTAGAAGCTGTAATCGGAGTTGTTCCCATTCCGTCTCCCTAAATAAAAATTTTAAAACAAGCAACAAAAGCCCCTCCCAATAAATTTGAGAGAGGCTAAAAATTAAAAAAACGCTCAATTACTTAACTTGTACTTTTGCGCCTGCTTTTTCAAGCACATCTTTCATTTTCGCTGCTTCGTCCTTAGTTACGCCTTCTTTTACAGTTTTAGGCGCACCTTCAACTAGATCTTTTGCTTCTTTCAAGCCAAGACCAGTCAATGCACGAACTTCTTTAATTACGTTGATTTTGTTGGCTCCGCCGTCTTGAAGAACTACATCAAATGCAGTTTTTTCTTCAGCAGGAGCAGCCGCTGCCGCGCCGCCACCAACAGCAACTGCTACAGGAGCAGCCGCAGTAACGCCCCATTTGTCTTCCAAAGCTTTGATAAGCTCTGCAAGTTCGATAACGGGCATGTTTGACAAGTAACTGATAACATCTTCACGATTCAATGACATAAAAACCTCCTAAAAGTTTATAAAAAATTAAGCACCTTGTTTTTCTTGATAAGCGGCAAGAACCCGCACAAAACCACTTGGAACTGCATTCAAAGTACGTACGAACTTCGATGCTGGAGCTGCTAATACACCAAGTAATTGCGCACGAAGAACATCTTTCGACGGTAAAGTCGACAAATATTGGATTTTACTTTGATCCAATACTCGGCCTTCCATAACACCCGACTTCAACTGAAGAACTTCAACGTCCTTCGCGAATGTACTGAGTGTTTTTGCAGAGGCACTAATGTCTCCGTAGGCAAATATGATGGCATTCGTTCCCTTGAATGAAGAAGACAATGCTTTTTCCATTTCAGGGAAGTCTTTTAGCGCTCGCTTAGCAAGAGTATTACGTACGACTTGCATTTCTGATTCTACAGGATTCAACTTCTTACGAAGCTCAGTCACTTGACTGACTTTCATCCCTTTAAAATCAATAAGAAATGCAGCCTTCGATTTCATCAACTTATCAGCGATGATCTTAATCTCTTGTTCCTTATCGGCTCGAGTCATCATAGGCCAACCTCCTTTCATTAGTAATTCTGCGAATCAGTTACGGCTGGAGGTTATCTCATCCTTAATGCAACCCTTGCCTGTCTCGGTAGGCCCCCGTAAGGGAATTAGACGTTTCCGCACCTACTGTCTCTGACCGCAAACTATTTAAATTTATTATGTTAAAGTGTTTTGAATCTCCATAGCATCAATCTTTACTCCAACACCCATTGTTGAAGATACTGTGATTGAGCGAAGGTAGATACCTTTACTTGCTGCAGGCTTTGCTTTCATCACTGAGCCC
>CAZFSX010000030.1:0-15160 GCA_964522115.1 uncultured Pseudobdellovibrionaceae bacterium
ACCATTTTCGTAGATGAGTTCAATCGCAAGGCCATCAAATTTTGGTTCGGCATAGTATTCAAAAGTTGGTTGCGAGGGAAGAAAGCGTTTTAGCTTTTGATCAAACTCTAAGAGATCTTCAGGGCTGTAGGTATTTGCTAAAGACAACATGGGTAGACGGTGGGGACATTTGGCGAAGGAATCTAAGGGTCTTCCTCCTATACGCTGAGTCGGAGAATCTGATTTGTCCAAAAGGGGATTTTCGGACTCCATTTTTTGCAGTTGAAGAAACAACTGATCATACTCGTAATCCGTGATCGAAGGCTGATCCAGAACGTAATACTGATAATCATGAGCTGAAACAGTTTTTTTTAACTGTTCATAGCTGCTGGTAAGTCCGTCATCTTTTTTTGTTTTTGTCATGCTTGGGAAGATACTTTACAGCAAGGCTGCTTCGCAAGGTCGATGCGCAGCATGAAATATTCAAAAATCTTGGTAATTGAACTCACCTTGATTACATTGAGTCTTCGCAAAGGAAGTCCCATGATAGATAAAAAAACGATTGAACATATTGGCAAATTGGCACGCCTGTCGGTTTCAGACCAAGAGGCAGAACAACTGAGTCAGCAATTGTCGAAAGCATTAAATTATTTCGAACAAATTTCAAAGCTGGATACAGCAAACATTGAACCCATGGTGACACCCAGTCAGATGACAACAGTTTGGCGCGCTGACCAGGTTCAACAAGAGCATACAGCGGAAGAAATGGTAAGGAACGCTCCCTCTCGTGCGGGTCATTTATTCAAAGTTCCACCGGTCGTCTAAAGAAGGGAAAAAGAAATGGATTTACTCACAGCCAGCTTGTCGGAAATATCGCAGGCAATTCAATCTCAAAAAATCAGTGCCGTTGAGGCGACAAAATTTTTTCTGCAAAGAATTCATAAAATCGACGGTCGTTTGAATAGCTATGTGACTTTGAACGAAAATGCAGAAAAGGATGCGGCGGCCGTGGATGCGCGCATTCAAAAGGGAGAAAGTGTTGGTGTTTTAGCTGGGGTTCCTTTTGGAATCAAAGATATGTTTTGCACCAAAAACTTGCGCTCAACTGCTGCCTCTAAGATTTTGGAAAACTTTGTTCCTCCTTACGATGCGACTGTAGTGGCAAAGTTGAAAGCGCAGGGAGTTGTTGTTTTAGGAAAATTAAATCAAGATGAATTTGCAATGGGTTCAAGCAATGAAACTTCATCTTTTGGCCCTGTTAAAAATCCTTGGAATTTGGATTGCGTACCAGGCGGAAGCAGTGGCGGTTCTGCTGCAGCTCAATCAGCGCGTTTGTGTGCGGCGACTTTAGGAACAGATACGGGTGGATCTATTCGTCAGCCAGCAAGTTTTTGTGGGATTGTTGGGATTAAGCCAACCTATGGCCGTGTCAGTCGTTATGGAATTGTGGCCTATGCTTCGTCCTTGGATCAAGCTGGTCCGATGGTGAGTTCTGTGGAAGATGCTGCTTTGGTTTTGGAAGTTATTTCTGGTCGTGATCCAAGAGATGGCACAACTTCTGAACAAAGCGTTCCATCTTTTCGTCAAAACCTGAACGCATCGATGAAGGGTGTTCGTGTGGGCATCATGAAAGAATATCTTTCAGGTGAAGGCTTGCATCCCGATGTTCAGGCAACAACACAAAAAGCTTTGGATGAGTTGAAAAAACAAGGGGCAGAAATTGTGGAGGTCAGTGTGCCTCTGACAGAATATGCAGTCCCAGTTTATTATTTGATTGCAGCCAGCGAAGCCTCTAGCAATTTGGCTCGATATGATGGAATCAAGTATGGATACCGTGTAGATTTAGGTGATCGTCATGTGGTGGAGTTAGAAAAACTTTACTGTGATACTCGTGGGCAAGGATTTGGGACAGAGGTGAAGCGACGGATTATGTTGGGAACTTACTGTTTATCCAGTGGTTACTACGATGCGTATTACAACAAAGCAAGTCAGGTCCGTCGTTTATTAAGAGATCAATTTTTAAGCGCATTTCAATCTTGCGATGTCATCTTATCTCCAGTGACGGCGTCTCCGGCATTTAAAATTGGAGAACGTATTTCAGATCCATTAGCGATGTATTTGAACGATATTTTTACAACCTCCACTAATTTGGCAGGTCTTCCAGGAATGAGTGTTCCTTTTGGAATGAGCATGAATGGATTGCCAATTGGGGTTCAATTAACAGCTGCACATTATCAAGAGCAAAAACTTTTGAATGTGGGATTAGCTTTGGAAAATGTTTCAGGATGGAAAGCGAAGGTTGCCAATGTCATTTAGAGGTTACGAGCCGGTGATCGGTTTAGAAATTCATGCTCAACTTAAAACTGCCAGCAAAATGTTTTGCGCAGATTCCACAACTTTTGATGCTGGAGACAATGAAAATACATCTCCTGTCAGCGTGGGAATGCCTGGAACTTTGCCAACTGTGAATGCGAAGGCAATTGAATATTCCATTCGCACAGGTCTAGCATTGAATTGTCAGATTCGTGAAAAATCAGTTTTTTCTCGTAAAAATTATTTTTATCCTGATTTGCCGAAGGGATATCAGATCTCTCAATATGATTTACCTTTGTGTGAGCATGGATATCTTGAGTTTAAAGTGGATGGAAAGCCGACAAAAATTTCTATCACTCGCGCTCATATGGAAGAAGATGCGGGTAAATCGAATCACCATGGTGAATACACTTTGATCAACTATAATCGCAGTGGAATTCCCTTGTTGGAAATTGTTTCTGGACCCGACATTCGTTCTGCAGCAGAGGCTGCTGAATATGCGCGAACGGTTCGTCAAATTTTGCGTTATTTAGATGTCTGTGACGGAAACTTGGAAGAGGGATCCTTGCGTTGTGACGTGAATGTCAGTGTTCGCAAGGTTGGCGCAGAAAAATTTGGGACAAAAGTAGAAATTAAAAATATTAACTCCTTCCGTTTTGTGGAAAAGGCGATTGAATTTGAAATAGATCGTCAAATTGATGCCATCGAGGCAGGAGAAAAGATTTTACAAGAGACGCGTCTGTATGATCCAGATAAAAACAGAACTTTTGCAATGAGAACAAAAGAAGATGCTCAGGATTATCGCTATTTCCCAGATCCAGATCTAATGCCTGTCATTGTGACTAGCGAAGATATTGAAAAAATAAAGAAGACATTGCCTGAGTTGCCATTGGCGCGCATCAACCGTTTCATCACAAAGCTGGAGTTGCCAGAATACGATGCGGAAGTTCTCACAGCAGAAAAGGAACTGGCAGATTATTTTGAAAATGTCATGGCTGTCTCGAATAATCCGAAAGCTTCTTCGAATTGGATTATGACGGAACTTCTTCGTGAATTAAAACAGGCGGAAAAGTCGATTGTAGATTCTCCGATCAGTGCTTCTGCATTAGGAGAACTGGTGAAGTTGATTGACCAAGGAACAATTTCTGGAAAAATCGGAAAAACCGTTTTTCAAGAAATGTGGAAAACGGGTCAGTCCGCTGAAAAGATTATTAAAGAAAAGAACTTGGTTCAAATTACAGACACTTCTGCGATTGAAAAAATCATTCAAGAAGTCTTGGATGCAAATCCATCTCAGGTTGCTGATTACCGTGGTGGTCGTACAAAACTGTTTGGTTTCTTTGTGGGAGCTGTGATGAAAGCTTCGAAGGGACAAGCAAATCCTGAAACTGTGAACCAAATTTTAACAGAAAAGTTGAAAGGTTAATGTGATTGTTGCCGCTCTTGATCTAGGAACAAATTCATTTTTGCAAACAATTGCAGAAATGAAGGATGGCAAAATTCTAAAAATTTTGTCGGATGAATTGCGCATTGTTCGTCTAGGTCAAGATGTGGATCGTACGCGACGACTTCATCCAGAGGCCCTTCAAAGGGCAAAGCATGCTTTGCAAGAATTTGAAAAAATTCGACATAACTTTGCTATTCAAAAAGTCCAAGCTGTTGCAACCAGTGCCGCCAGAGATGTTGAAAATCAAAATGAGCTTTTTGAAATTTGCTCTGGTCATGGTGTTCAGCTTTCTATCATTGATGGTCCCACCGAAGCCCGAATGACTTATCAAGGAGCTTTTGCAGAATTTCCGACATCCAGAAATCCAGAAGACCTTTGGCTGGTCGTCGATGTGGGTGGAGGTTCGACGGAATTGATTTTAGGACAGGGACATCACGTACATCAGGCCTACAGTCTGAATATTGGTGCAGTCAGAGCCACAGAAAGATGGGTTTCAAACAGTAGCCAGGCATTCAGTCCAGAAACATGGGATCAGCTTGTGATTCAAATTCAAAAGCAAGTTCAAGATGATTTGCCAACACAGTATAAGAATCAAAAAATACACGCCGTGTGCGCGGTCGCAGGAACTCCCACGACCCTCGCGCAAATGGAGTTGGGTGAATACAATCCAAAGAAGATGAATGGTTATTTATTTTCAAAAGAAACATTAGTTTCATGGGCGAAGAAGTTGGCTTCTGTTTCGATTCAGGAAAGAATTCATCTTTATCATGTTCCAGAAAAGCGTGCAGACATTTTGATTGCTGGGACTTTGATCCTGGCGACGATTCTTCAGGAACTTCAACAGAACGATTTGTTCGTATCGACAGGGGGAGTGCGATATGGTTTGGCTGCAGAAATATCGATGGAATAACTCTTCTAGAATTTTTGTGCTTCTTCTTTTGATGACAAGTGTAAAGGCGGCAGCTGTCACATTTCAAAAAAAGAAAATTAAAATTCAGAATCAAATATTAGTTGTTGAAATTGCAGATACTGAAACAAAAGCTTTCCAAGGTTTGATGTTTCGAAAGAAGCTTGGGCCAAACGAAGGAATGCTTTTTATTTTTAATGATGAAAAACCTCGTACATTTTGGATGAAGAATACTTTTTTACCTTTAGACATAGGATTTTTTTCATCCGCTAAAAAGCTTGTCAATAAGCAGTCCATGAAGCCTGTTCAAAGCGAAATGGAAAAGCCAGAATCCTACTCATCTGGTGTTCCCGCTCAATATGTTCTTGAAGTGAATCAGAATTGGTTTGAAAAAAATAAAATACAAACAGGACAAACATTCAGTTTTGTGAACTAGATCTTCGCTTTGCTTTTCCTTTGTCTAGGCGGCATTGGTGCCTTTGTCTGGAAAATCTAGACTGGATTTAGGAACATTTTGCAAAGCCCAACCCTTATGCTCTAATGAATTCATACCGAAGGAATAGGAAATTCCTTTAACAGTTATCAAGGAAGAGGGTATGAAGAAGTTAACATCATTAATTGCATCACTAATATTGGCATCGCATTTGGTAGGGTGTACCTCCAGCGAATCCCAGCAAGAAGAAGCTCAGGTTGCTCCTGCTGTGGAAGGCGCGGATGGTTCATCTGCAGGATTAGAGCCTGTTGAAGGTTCCTCTTCTGCGAGCCAGCAAGATGAAGTCAACGCTGGATTTCAGGATCAAACACTTCCTGATCAAGCGATGAGCGATCAAAAAGACAGCACGCCTGCGGATGATCCATTTGCTGCTCCGGCTGAAAACAAACAGGAACCGGATCCTTTTGCTTCCAATACAGAACAACAACCACCGCAACAGGATCCATTGGCTCCATCTCAGGAACAACAACCTGCACAGCAGCAAGCAGCTGTTGATCCTGGAACAACTCCAGCTCAAGAGCCAATGCCTCCACAAGATACGACTGCAGCATCGTCTCCCGAGGCGAACCCTCAACCAGCTTCGGAACCTGCACCAGCACCTGTACGAACTTCTTCTTTGAAAAAAATAGAAACAACTCCGTTTCAAAAAGGGGGGCAATTATTGAATGCAGTTTATATTGCTCGACCAGGAGACACATTAAAGTCTGTTTCTTCGATGATTTATGGATCAGAAGATAAAGTAAAAGCTTTGAAAAAAGCGAATCCTTCATTGAAGGCATCTTTAAAACCAGGTGAGAAGGTGTATTACAACTCTCCTCAGCGTCCAACGGATGCTGACAAAGTTATTACATATTACGAGGACACTGGTATCGCTCCCGAAGTATATGTTTCGAAAGAGGGCGATGACTTAAAAGCGATTTCTTCAGAAATGTTGGGTTTTAAACAAGCGTGGAAAGAAGTCTGGGCGACAAATGCTGTGGAGTCAAAAGGCGCAATGCCTGCAGGAACGGAATTGCGATACTGGAAATCGGCTCCCAAAGCTCCAGAGACTGTTGCAACTCCCGTTGCTGCAGTTGAGCCAGTGTCTCCACCAATGCCGCCAATGAATGAGCCGCAACCGCCACCTGCGCCACCGGTTCAAGCAGCAGCTCCCCCTCCGGCAGCACCTCCAATGCCAGATCAAGCTGTGCAGCCTGCGCCGCCACCTCCTCCGATGAATCCACCACCTCCAACGCAAGCGTCGGTGAAGCCAAAAGCTAAACATCAAGCGGAGAAGTTCGAGAGTGAAGATAATTCACAAACAATGATGATGGTGGGTGGAGCTTTGATCGCAGTACTTGGTGGAGCAGCAGTCATGATCCGTGCGAAAAAACGCAAAGAAGCTCAAGCAATGTCTGAAAGCTTCGGCGAACACACAAAAGTAGCGGGATAAAATGGATATTAGGTTCGGCTTTCCTAGCACAGAACCAACCTCTTCGAAAACGCCAAAGCTTTATGCGATGGCGTTTTTTCTTTTTTCATCCCTCATTTGGTTTCAGAATCTGTGTTGATTTGAACCATGAAATAAAAAAAGGGGATGTGAAAATCACAACCCCTTCATTATTTAAATAAACAAAAAAACTAAGATACTTTTTTAATGATTTGATCAAAAACAGATTTATTCGTCGATCGAGAAGATTCTGCAAAGTAAATCAAATCATCCACGATCTGAACGTCGCGGTTATTTTGTGGCTTGAATTTTAATCCTGCACCTGTTTCATTGGCCCATATCACATTGGCATGAACTACTCGCTCTCGTCCGCTGACAATAAGAACAAGTGAAATTTTTTCTCCAGGAGCTAAAAGGTCTTTTTCTAATTCGATATAGGCACCCGTGAGGCTGATATTTCGGATCAAACCTTTTTGAGATTCTCGAGCATAGCTCTTACGAAAATCAACTTCGTAACTGAGGGGGGTTCGTGGAGCAGGTGATAAATTTGTTTCCACAAGCTTCTCCTTTTTGTTGAAGTTATACAGATATTCTATCGGCTTATTTTTAAAAAATCTTGAATATGAGGTGATAAATTTTCTGAAATCTCAAACTGGGACGTGCAGAACTGTCCCTATGTCCCAAATTGAGAAAGGAGGCATTATTTTGGGGATTGACAGCAAAAGTGGGATGCGTCATATTGAGGTCACATCACGATCTTAAAATACTAAGATCTTCTCAAAAAATATCCCCTTATATCTTTTTCTTCCCATAACAAGGAGTACATGTTTGTCTGAATCGAAAGATGGAATGGAAGTTCCAAAAAAGCGTGGTAGAGCTCGTTCTGTTGATACCTCTACAAAAGCAGAAGCCTCTTCTGCAGAAAATGAATCTTCAGATCACAAAAGCAGAGCCTCGGAATCGTCGCCTGCCGTTCCCTCTGAGTCCCCGCAAGCCCGCTCTGCAGAAGTTGATTCAGCACTTGTCCAAAGATCGACTTCAGAGAACAAAACTCATGAAAATTCAGAAGTGAAGGAAGCGTCCAAGGATGCTTCTTCAGAAGCAAGTCCATCAGCAGCTGCTTCGACTCAACCTGCGGCTCAAGCCACGCCCCAACATGCTCCGAAGCAACATCATGAAGGTGGTGGGCAGCAACAGCAGCAACGTCGTGATCAGAACCAAAATCAAAATTCTAAGCAGCGTTATTTTGACAAGCGCAACAATCATCGCAGTGGCGGTGGAGGTGGCGGCGGTCAGCACAACAATAACAACAATCAACGCAAAGATTTCCGTAATTTTGACCGCCATCGTGGCCCACAAAGGGATTATGATGAAGGACCAGGCATTGATGATTCTCGCGAATCTCAGGTCACAGAGGCTGACTTAGCTGATATTCAACTGACGGAAGAGGAAAAGAGTTGGTTGAACTCGAAGGATTTGAAATCAAAAAACATCACTCAGCTGACAGAGCTTGCAACAAAATTAAAAATTGAAAATGCAGCAGGTCTTCGCCGTCAGGATATGATTTTTGAAATCCTCAAACGTGCAGCAAGATTAGGTGTGGATATTTATGGATCGGGTGTTTTGGAAATCTTGCCAGATGGTTATGGTTTCTTAAGATCACCGGATTACAACTACTTGCCAGGACCTGATGATATTTACGTCAGTCCATCGCAAATTCGTCGCTTTGGATTACGTACAGGCGATACGGTCACAGGGACAGTTCGTCCTCCGAAAGAGGGAGAGCGCTATTTTGCTTTGCTGAAAGTGGATTCATTGAATTTTGAAACCACGGAAAATGGTAAAGATAAAATTTTATTTGATAACTTAACACCGCTTTATCCTAATCAACGATTGAAGTTGGAGCATAATCCTGGTGACTACACAACTCGCGTTGTGGATTTGATGGCTCCTCTTGGGAAAGGTCAACGCGCCTTGATCGTTGCTCCTCCTCGCACGGGAAAAACGGTGTTGATGCAAAATATTGCAAATGCCATTTCCACGAATCATCCTGATGTGAAGTTGATCGTTTTATTGATTGATGAGCGCCCTGAAGAGGTAACCGACATGCTTCGCAGCGTGAAGGGTGAAGTGGTCAGCTCTACATTTGATGAGCCGCCAACTCGTCACGTGCAGGTTGCTGAAATGGTCTTGGAAAAAGCAAAACGTCTTGTCGAGCACAAGCATGACGTTGTGATTCTTTTAGATTCGATCACACGTTTGGCTCGTGCTTACAATACGGTGGTTCCTCCGTCAGGAAAGATTCTTTCTGGAGGTGTGGATTCCAACGCCCTTCATAAGCCTAAGCGCTTTTTCGGCGCCGCTCGTAATATCGAAGAGGGTGGAAGTCTGACGATCATCGCAACAGCATTGATTGATACAGGATCACGTATGGATGAGGTTATTTTCGAGGAATTCAAAGGAACTGGAAATGCTGAAATCCACTTGGATCGTAAATTGATGGAAAAACGTATTTTCCCGTGTATGGATATCAATAAATCTGGAACTCGTAAGGAAGACCTTTTGATTGATAAAGGGGATTTGAACCGCCTTTGGATCTTGCGCAAGGTTTTGGCTCCGATGAATGTCATCGACGCGATGGAATTCTTGATAGACAAGGTGCAGCAGGCTAAAACAAATCAGCAGTTTTTGAACAGTATGGGTGGAAATTAGTAGGTTGCCAAAGTTTTCATCAAAAAGGCCTCGACAGCCCGTGGGGCCTATGCTAAACCCTCGGTTTCAGTTTTAAATAAATAAGGAATAGAACTATGAAAAAAGATATTCATCCTCAATTTCGTGACGTCGTATTTAAAGATGTTTCTTGTGATTTCACTATGTTGACTAAATCAACAATGAAATCAAACGAAACAATTCAATGGGAAGACGGTAAAACATACCCTCTATTGAAAGTGGAGATCTCTTCTGCATCTCATCCTTTTTATACTGGTAAACAACGTGTTTTGGATACAGAAGGTCGTATCGATCGTTTCAAAAGAAAATACGGAAAAAAATAATTATATTGATTCCCTGATTTTGTGGAAGAAATGCGGCATTAGCCGCATTTTTTTTATCTGCGGAGAAGTGCACCCATGTTTTCAAAACTTGATGAAGTTGAATCCCGTTATGAACAAGTCAATCTGACTTTGCAACGTCCTGATATTGCGAACAATCAGACCGAATATCGTGCCTTGATGAAAGAGCTTTCCGATCTTGAAAAAGTTGTAAAGTCTTACCGTCTTTATAAGCAAAAAAAAATAGATCTTCAGGGTTCGAAAGAAATGCTGACAAATGAACAAGATGCGGATTTGCGTGAAATGGCACGCGAGGAAGTCAAAACCTTAGAGTTAGAAATCGAAGCTCTTGAGCAAGATTTAAAAATTGCTTTGCTTCCCAAAGACCCTAACGACGATAAAAATATTATCTTAGAAATTCGCGCGGGAGCGGGGGGCGATGAGGCAAGTTTATTTGCTGAAGAACTCTTTCGTGCCTATGCTCACTATGCCTCGAAGCAGGGTTGGAAGGCTGAAATGATGTCATCTTCGGATGGCAACGTTGGTGGCTTCAAAGAGGTCATTGCCTCCATTTCAGGAGACAAGGTTTATAGTAAGCTAAAACATGAAAGCGGTGTGCATCGAGTTCAGCGAGTTCCGGCGACGGAAGCTCAGGGGCGTGTTCATACCAGCACGATCACCGTTGCGGTCATTCCCGAAGTTGAGGAAAACGAAATTAAGATTCGCACAGAAGATCTTCGCATCGATGTTGCTCGTGCCAGCGGCGCTGGGGGTCAGTCAGTCAATAGGACAGAGTCTGCCGTGCGAGTGACCCACTTGCCAACCGGACTGATGGTTCATTGTCAGCAGGGGAAATCTCAAACAGCCAATCGTGAATTAGCTATTAAAATTTTGTACTCACGTCTTCAAGCCGCAGAGGATGAGCGAGCACGTAAGGAAGCTTCGGATGCCCGTCTTTCACAAATTGGAACGGGAGATCGTTCGGAGCGTATCCGTACATACAATTTTCCTCAAACGCGGATTACCGATCATCGAATTGGGTTGACCATTCATCAATTGGATGAGGTCATGGGTGGAGGACTGGAAGTGTTGATTGATCCATTGATTGCACACTATCAGGCAGAGGCTCTAAAAAACCAAACAAGGTGACATGAAGTTAAAAGAGGTTCTTCAGAAGACAACCCAATTTTTTCAAGAGAAAGGTTTCTCTACTCCAAGGCTGGATGCGGAAATCTTGCTTTGTCATGGTTTAGGTTTACGTCGCATCGATCTTTATCTGAAATTTGATCAACCTTTGACTGAACTGGAAACTCAAAAGTGTCGGGATTTAGTTCGACGTCGAAGCACGGGCGAACCTGTTGCCTATATTCTTCAAGAACAAGGATTTTTTCGACGCATATTTCATGTGCAACCAGGAGTATTGATTCCACGTCCAGAAACAGAACTTCTTGTGGAATATGTTCTAGAGTTTATTTTAAAAAAATCAGAAAAAAAAGCAGTCAGCATTTTAGATTTAGGCACAGGAAGTGGTTGTATCGGTTTAAGTTTAGCGATGGAGTTACCTGAATGCAAAGTCAAGATGGTGGATATATCCAAACAGGCTTTAGATGTTGCCAGAATTAATTTGCAAAAATTTGAATTGCAGAACCAGGTCGATATTGAAGAGTGCGACGCTATGTCAGTGCAAGGATTTTTTGATATTATTGTGGGGAATCCTCCTTACATAGATGAAAATGATTCACGTGTGGAAAAGTATGTTCGACAATTTGAACCCTCAACAGCCTTATTTGCAGAAAAACAAGGACTTCAGTTTTTAAAAGATTGGAGTACGCATCACATTCAAAATCTGAATCCAAGAGGTTTGATGATTTTTGAAATGGGTTGTGATCAAGGAAAAATCATGCGTGAACATTTTGAAAAAATTGGTTTTCAAAATGTGGAAGTTATAAAAGACTATGGTGGATTGGATCGCTTTATTGCGGGGGTAAAACATGGATAAAATGGTTATTGAAGGTGGAGTTTCCTTGGCTGGCGAAGTTTCTGTCAGTGGAGCTAAAAATGCCTCTCTTCCCATTTTGTTTAGCGTTCTTCTTGCTGATGGAGTGCATCGGTTATTCAACGTTCCGAAATTGAAAGATATCGATTCTGCACTTCATTTGCTGGAAAGCCTGGGTTGTGAATCCAAATGGAAATCGGATCATTTGGAAATTACAGTACGACCTGCTGTTTCGTTTGAAGCTCATTATGATTTAGTTCGAAAAATGCGAGCCAGTATTTTATGTCTTGGTCCCTTGTTGGCAAGATATGGAGAAGCCGTTGTTTCCATGCCGGGCGGGTGTGCTATTGGAACTCGTCCTATTGATTTGCACTTGGATGCAATGAAAGCCTTGGGTGCAGCGATTTCTTTAGAAGAAGGTTATGTTCGAGCTCGCGCCAATCGTTTGCAGGGGACAGGCTTTCTGTTTGAAACCAGCACGGTGGGTGGAACAGAAAATATGTTGATGGCTGCTGTTTTAGCCGAAGGCGAAACCATCATTGAAAACGCCGCAAAGGAACCAGAGGTTGTGGATCTTTGTGAATACCTGATCAAGATGGGTGCTCAGATTTCAGGTCATGGTACAAGTGTGATTCGCATCCAAGGAGTTGAAAAATTAAAAGCAGCCGAGCATTCCATTATGGCAGATAGAATTGAGGCGGGGACATTACTTTTGGCAGGTGCTATGACCAAGGGGAATGTGACTGTGCGAGGCTGTGCTCCTATTCTATTAGAATCACTATTGTTAAAAATGAAGGAAAGTGGATTTCAATTGATGGAAGAGCAGGACGCTATCACGGTATTGCCTGCTCAGGAGTGGCGAGGGGTGGATGTGACAACAAATCCTCACCCCTTATTTCCGACAGATCTTCAGGCGCAATGGATGGCCTTGATGGCGGTAGCGACAGGGACATCAGTGATAACAGAAACTGTTTTTGAAAATCGATTTATGCATGTGCAGGAGTTGATTCGTTTAGGAGCAGATATAACTCCAAAAACAAGAGTTGCCGTTGTTCGTGGACGTCCAGGAGCATTGAAGGGCGCGCCAGTCATGGCAACAGATCTTCGCGCCAGCGCGTCCTTAGTTCTTGCGGGCCTGGTTGCTTCCGGAGAAACCACCGTAGGTCGAATCTATCACTTGGATCGCGGTTATGAAAATTTAGAGGGCAAGCTGTCGTCTCTTGGCGCGCGCATCCTTCGCCAAGCTTAATTAAAGGTCTTTCCTTGATATTCTTATTTCGACATAGTCGTCATCCTGATGATGAATCCATCTTGATGGTCTTTGTATTTTCTTTTTTGATGTTTCATAGCAAAAGGTTCAGTCAAAGAATAAAAAAAGGCCCTTCGGAGGGGGGGTGAAGAGCCTTTTTAAAAAAAATTTAAATATAAAAAAAATAAGTCTCAGCCCTGGAGGGGGGGGTGGGCTGAGACCCTACGCTTCACTCCTGAGAGTGGAACGAATTTAAAAACACAGTGCTTTTGCTACAAAACTCGATCTTGGAGGGGGGGTGACCGACGTAGGAAGTAACAAAAGCACTTAAAAACAAATCAAGGTTTCAAGTTCAATGTTTTCATTTCATTTACAGAACATGAAAAACTAACTCGGGGCTCGGCTTTCGCCATTGCTGAGATCATGAGAATAACCAAGATGTAGACAGCAACAAAAATCTTTTTAAGCACCTTCTCTCCTTTGTTGGAAAGAACAAACAACATGAACCATATAAGCAAATGGCGTGCCAACAATTTTATGACAAGGAAAGCTCCTAGGTGATTTCTAGATCGTTCTTTTTGAAAAAACAGGCCACTTTGGACTGGACGTAAGTCCCATGTTGGCGTTGTGGTTCCAAAGTGGGTCTATAATTGAGTCCATCAGATAGAGTGGGATGAAAGTCTAGTTCCTTGTGCAGAGGAAGCTTTTAAAAAGCCTTTCTTCTATAATAGCGGGATGAGCAGCAAGAATGTGCAGTGGATTATAAAAAATGAATATGGAAAAGTTTTTGGTCCCTATGGAACTGATGCTGTTTTGCGAATGTTGGATGAAAAAACATTCACTGGAGTAGAAAGTATTCAGCGATTTCCTGACGGTCGTTGGATGGGGATGTCTTCAGAACCTATCTTCAATGAACGATTACTTTTATTGCTTGAAGGAGAGGTTCTGGGGGATCAATCTGCGCCTCAGAAGGAAAAAAAAGAAAATTCTCCTCAAGCCCCTATGGATGCTTTTTCAAAAGCAAATGCATCTTCGGTGAGCGCAGCAAAAAACGGCAAAACGGTGACAACAAAAACAACACCGGAAGTAGCTTCTCAAGACTCCTCTGCAGCTCGAATCACTCAAAAGAAAGATCAACAAAAAATTATTCCATTTCAAGCCCAACAGAAGAAACAAGAAACGCCTCAACAAGCCGTCAAACAGAATCTTTCATCATGGGGACAGTCGACAAAGACTTCCACAACAAAAAAAACAAGTTCATTTGATAAGCTGATTGTACTTGGGATCTTAATTATTGGAGGATTTTTTTTCTTTTTGGCAAAAATTAAACCGGGCATTGATAGCAAGCAAAAAAAAATTCATTTGATTGCTCCTTCGGGTGTCACTCATGAGTCCGTCGCAGACGTGAAAAACTACTTGGATAAAGTTGCGCAAAATATTTCTACAGATTCCGTTCTAGGATATGATCGCGTTCAACATCTTCTTGTGGAATTGATGGATGCTGGCTGGAAAGATGAAAAAGCAAAAACATGGATTTGTTTAGCGTACAAAGAACTATGGCCCTTTTCATTTCAAAGCGGCACAGATATGGGGGCAATTATTCAGCTGCTTCAAGCCTCTAAAATTCATGGGATTCAATCGATTTCATCTTTAACATGCGAAGTGACTCGTTTGATCGCACAGGTCAAACATAAAGAAGCTTTAGGTGTTTTAGATCAAGCCTTGAATTTATATCCAAAGGAAGCTCATTTTTGGGCTTGGAAGGCGGAAGAAAAGGCATTTGAAAAGAATTATAAAGAAGCAATACTCTATGTTGATCAAGCTAAAAAATATAATCAAAACTGGGCCAAGAATTACTTGCTTGCGGGGATGTGGGCGATGGAAATTCCTGAAGCAAACACGGCGAAGCAAAATTTAGATGTTGTGACGGGAATGTATCCTAATAACAAATCGGCTCAAATCTTAAGTGGAGTTTTATTATCCAAACTTCATCGAAATCATGGTGATGGAGCCAGGATGATTTTAAAGGCCTTGGAAAATGATGAAATCATTTCAAGCACAATTGAATCCAGTGGATACGGGGTTTTGGCACAGATATTTTTTGATAAACACGAAAAGAACAAAGCTGTGAGTTATGCTCGGACGGCTTTAAAGCTTTCAGGATCCAACTTAGATGCGCGACAAGTTTTGCAAAACTTGGGAATTGATCCTGAAGATGTGATGCGTTCTTCTGCGGGACAATCAGAACTTCTGCAAAGAGGAGATCAATATTTTGCGAATCAAGATTTTGCAGCGGC
>CAZFSX010000031.1:0-14936 GCA_964522115.1 uncultured Pseudobdellovibrionaceae bacterium
CAATTGAAACGGAACAATTTCGCGCGCGCGTTTCTTCTTTAGGAATGTCTATTTCTGATGTTCAGCTGAAGACCTTTACTGATCGAGACAAAAAACAAGTTCAGCTTTTGCAACCCACGGGTTCTTTTTTGAAGCTGTCTTTACTTGGAAGCGGGCAGACGCTTCAGTTCCAGCAAATACAATTTCAAGAAAATAAGCTGACTGGCATTGCTCAGGTTGGCGATCTTCAGGTCCAGCAAGAAATTGTTTTTGATTCCATTGGTCGTAGTTTTCAGTCCAAAATTCGCATTCGTGGAATGAGTGCTGAGCAAAAAGGAATTTTGCTTTCTCTGTCTGATGTTCGCATTGCTTCGTCGGGAGGATCATTTTTGGCTCCTGCTGGTGAAACGCAGTCTTTTGCTGTGACAACGGCAGGTAAAACAGAACACCTTCAGCTTCATTCGGGTAAAGAGCTGACAGGAACTTATCCAGCAACTTCTTTGTTGGGATTAGGAACACACTATTTTGCTTCAGCTATCGTAGATAAATCTGCAGTTGTTCCAACGGCGAAGCTTGACATCAAAGCAGAAGATACATTGGCTCATGCTCAACTTCTTTATGCGCCAGCAGATCCTCGCCAAGAATGGGAAATTTCATTGACGGGCTATATGGGACCAAAATCAGTTTCCTTTTTAGAAAAAACGGACACTCAGCTTGTTAGCCTTGTGGATTATGGATTTTTCAGCAGTATTGCTAAAATTCTTCTTGTTGTTTTAAATTGGTTTTTTTCCTTTGTGAAAAACTGGGGTGTGGCAATCATCTTATTGACTCTGCTAGCTCGAGCTATCGTTTTGCCTTTCAATATCATGTCTTTTAAATCCATGAAGAAAATGCAAAAAATTCAACCGATGATTCAAGCGCTTCGCGAAAGATATAAAGATGATCCAACAACGCTGAATCGTGAGATGATGGTTTTGATGAAGGAACATAAGGTAAATCCTGTGGGAGGTTGTCTTCCAACACTTCTTCAGCTGCCAATTTTCCTGGCCTTGTTTCAGGTTCTAAATAATAGCATCGAGCTGTATCAAGCACCTTTTATGTTATGGATTCATGATTTAAGTGTGCGCGATCCGTTTTTTATCTTCCCCATCCTTATGGGAATCACAATGTATTTTCAACAAAAGCTGACGCCAACAACCATGGATCCTGCTCAAGCCAAAGTGATGCAGTTTATGCCTATCCTTTTCAGCGTGATGACAGTCAGTTTGCCAAGTGGTTTAACATTATATATTTTTGTAAGTACACTTTTTGGTGTTGTCCAGCAGGCGCTTTTTTTAAGAGAGAAACAAACAAGTATTGAAGTGAAAGCTGTAAGATCCTAGTAGGAGGTTTTATGACAGGTTTTTTTAGTCGTTTATTTGGTGGAAAAAAGAAAGAAGAAGGCAGCGAAGTTGCCCAGCTTGTTCGTCAAACCCTTGATGGCTTAATTGAAAAAGCCGGCTTTGATCTTTCCTATGAACTTACAGAAGGCAAGGACGATCAAGGCGATTCTCAGATCACGATGGACTTTAAGGGTTCTGATGAAGAAATTCTTCGCGACAGAGAAGGTCAAATGATGGAAGCAATTCAGCTTTTTGTGAAGCGTGTTGTTCAACATCATTTTCCAGAAGATCGTACAAATTTTGTTGTTGATTCGAATGGGTATTTAGAAGAATCCAGCCAGGCTCTGATCGAGCTTGCGGAAAAGCTGAAAGGGATTGCTTTAGAAAAAGGAAAATCCGTTTATTTCCGTGCTTTGCCTCCGAAAGATCGCAAGGTGATTCATCAGTATTTGGCCAATGATGAAAGAGTGAAAAGTCGCTCCATCGGAGACGGCTTGTATAAAAAAATTAAAATTTATCCCACCAAAGGGAAAAACGGTTCGTCGAATCAAAATGATATTGATTCCAACGAAACGGCATGATTCAGAAGCTCTTCAAAGATCATGATACGATTTTTGCTTTATCAACCCCGCCAGGACATGGTGGGGTTTCTGTTTTGAGGATCAGCGGAAGTTCTGCTGCTCAAATCACTCGTAAGATTGCACCTTTTTTGCCGGCTCTTCCAGAGTCTCATCGTCTTTATTTTGGAACGTTACAAAGTTTGCAGACGAAGACAAGTATTGATGAAGTTTTGGTTGCTTATTTTTCTCACGGCAAATCTTTTACGGGTGAAGAAACCTGCGAAATTTCTTGCCATGGATCTCCTCAAATTGTGGAAATGATTTCAAAACAGCTGGTCATCGCAGGAGCGCGCCCGGCAGGGCGTGGTGAATTCACCTATCGTGCGTTTATGAATGGTCGCATGGATTTGGTTCAAGCAGAAAGCGTTTTAACTTTGATTGAAAGCCAAAGCCAAGAAGAAGCGAAGCAAGCATTAAGACAACTTAAAGGTCAGCTTTCCCATCAGTTGTTGGAAGTTGAGGATACGATCATTTGGAGCTTGGCTCACTTGGAAGCCAGTATTGATTTTTCTACAGAAGATATTGAAGTTGTGGATCACGCAGATCTTCGCCAGCGCCTATCAAAAAGTCTTCAAAACATTCAAAAAATGCTAGCCTCTTACAGAGAAGGACGCATATTGAGAGATGGTTTTCATGTTGTTCTTTGTGGTTTACCCAACGCGGGCAAGAGCAGCTTGATGAATCTTCTTTGTGAGGAAGAAAAAGCCATCGTGACTGACATTCCTGGTACGACGAGGGATGTTGTCGAGTCCAGACTGATGATTGATGGCGTTCGTATTGTTTTGATGGACACCGCCGGCTTGCGCGAAACTCAGGATCTTGTTGAAAAAATTGGAGTTCAAAAAAGTCGACAAAGTATCGATGAGGCTGACTTGATTTTATACACCTTGGCCGCAGATCAGGCTTCGCAGGGCATGGAAACTGCGATGGAGCCTGGAGATTTTGAAAAGTTTCATGAAGATCCAAGGTGTCGTTTTATTTTAAACAAGAAAGATCTGGTTTCCTCTGAAAATATTTCAAATCAGCTTCTTGATCAGATAAAACCAGCTGCAATTGTCAGTAGCTTTGATTATAAAAGCCGAGATCTTTTGATTCAGGTGATTCGTCAGGCTTTAGGGCAGGGCCGATGGTCTGATCAGAGCGTGATTTTGCAAGCACGTCATTATGAGTCCCTGGGACTAATTCAGCAGGCTTTGGAAAAAGTACTTCAGCTGGAACAGGCTCAGATGGGAGCGGAAATTTTAAGCTTGGAATTAAAGCACGCCCTGGTGGCCGTTCAGGAAATCCTTGGTAAGCGCTACGATGATCAAATCATCGATCGAATTTTTAAAGAATTTTGCTTGGGGAAATAAAATGTATAAGCCTGTTGATTTCGACGTGATTGTTGTTGGTGCTGGCCATGCCGGTGTCGAGGCTTGTTTGTCCACAGCTCGTCGAGGCCTGAAGACACTTCTTATTACGACAAATTTGCAGAGAATCTCGTACATGAGTTGTAATCCCAGTATCGGTGGCCTTGCCAAAGGACACATGGTTCGTGAAATTGATATCCTTGGTGGACAAATGGGTCTGGCTGCCGATGCAACTTGTATACAATACAAACGCCTTAATTCTCGAAAGGGTCCGGCTGTACGTGGAACTCGAGTTCAAAGCGATAAACATCGTTATAATTCGTATATGACCGCTGTTCTGAAGCAACAGCCTTTTCTTCAGCTGATGGAGGGTGAGGCAAAAGGGTTGATTCTTGAAAACAACCAATGTCTTGGAATTCGCCTTGAAGATGGGAGTGAAATCCGTTCGAAAGCGACAATTATCACAACAGGAACATTTATGAATGGTGTGATGCACGTGGGTCTTCAGCAGACACCAGGAGGTCGTGTTGGAGACAAGGCAACCCAAGGTATTTCTGATCAATTAGCAGCCTATGGATTTCAAGTGCATCGTTTGAAAACAGGAACTCCTGCGCGCCTTTTGAAAGAGAGTATCGATTGGTCTCAAACGACTCCACAATATGGCGACGAAAAGGTTTTTCCATTTAGCCTTCGTTCGGACTCTAAATTACCCTTACCTCAGGTTGCGTGCTTTCTTTCTCGAACCACAGAAGAAACACATGAAATTATCAGAAAAAACTTAGATAAAAGCCCTATGTATTGTGGAATGATCGAGGGCGTAGGGCCGCGGTATTGTCCAAGCATAGAAGATAAGGTTGTGCGCTTTTCACAACGCGAAAGCCATCAAACGTTTCTTGAGCCCGAAGGGCTAGATACAAACCTTATCTATCTTCAAGGAATAAGTACCTCTTTGCCCGTGGAAGTTCAGGATCAATTTTTGAAAACAATTCCTGGTTTACAAAACGTCAAAGTGGCTCGATATGGTTATGCTGTGGAATATGATTTTATAGAGCCCACTCAGATTTGGCATCGTTTGGAAACTCGACCTCTTGAAAACCTTTTCTTGGCAGGTCAGATTAATGGAACCTCTGGATATGAAGAAGCCGCTGCTCAGGGGTTTTTGGCAGGAATTAATGCTGGAAATAAGATCTTAGGTTTAGAAGAATTTGTGTTGGGCCGTGATCAAGCCTACATGGGTGTTTTGGTTGATGACTTGGTCACAAAAGGCACCGTGGAGCCCTATCGCATGTTTACCTCGCGTGCTGAACATCGCCTTGTTTTAAGAGAAGATAATACTCTTGATAGGTTAGAGCATGCAGCACAACAGCTTGGTTTGTTAAGCCAAACAGAGTCCCGCCTGCTTTCTGATTTAAAGCTGCGACGGCATCAGTTGTTAGATAAGCTGCAAAGCACGAAGGTGTTTCCCACCGCGATCACTCAAGAAAAGTTACAACAACTTAGAACTCCTGTTTTGCAAAAATCAATAAGTTTCGAGGAGCTGCTGCGTCGTGGCGAGATAACAAGTTTAGATTTGTTGGCTTTAGATTTTGACATGGATCAAGACCCACTAGTGCATGAGCCTGTTGAAATTGAAGTGAAGTATGCTGGGTATATTAAGAAGCAACACGAGTTTATCCAACAAACAAAACGTTTCGAAGAGCTTTTGTTGGATTCGGCTTTGGATTACCGTCTCATTCGTGGATTAAGCAATGAGGAGATTGAAAAGCTGTCTCGGATTCGCCCAAGAACACTGGGTCAAGCGCAGCGAATTAGTGGTGTCAACCCTTCTGCAATTCAGGCTATCATGGTACACTTGAAAGGACGACAAACTTTGAAGGAGTTTCAACCCCATGAACGCACCCGCATCAGCACCGAAGTACCCTTGGAGACTTAAGGAATGGTTTCCTGATCTTTCTGAATCAGTACACTCAAAGTTGTATGATTTTTCTAAAGAGCTATTCAACTACACTCAAACAATCAATCTGATTTCAATGAAAACCATCCCTTTTATGGATGCAATTCATTTTGCAGACGCGATTCTTGCTACACAACTTCTGTGGAAGGATCGACAACCTAAAGAGATCTTTGACCTGGGAAGCGGAAACGGTTTTCCAGGGATTGTTTTGGCGATACTTCATCCAGAGACAAAAGTAATTCTTGTAGAGGCCGACCAGAGAAAAAGCGACTTTCTTAAGGCCGCCATTGAAAAGCTAGGACTACCGAATATTCAGGTACAAAAACAAACAGTCGAAAAGATGCCTGCACACTCTGTTGAGGTTGCCATAGCTCGAGGGTTTGCTTCGATAGGGAAATCCATTCTTGTTACAAGAAAGCTTGTAAAAAAGGGGGGTGTTTTTTATCACCTCAAAGGAGAAGAGTGGGCTCGTGAAATCACTCAAATCCCAATTCAACTTTGTTCGATTTGGCAACCAAGTCTTGTGGCAGACTACAAGTTGCCCATAGGGGAAGTGAAGTTTTCTTTAGTTAAAACCGATAAAATATCCGACTAACTGATTTGTTCCACGTGGAACATTCAGTTAGTGATGAGGCTCCGCTGCTGGAGGAGCTTCTCCATGGCCGCCGCCACCAGCAGCCGGGGCTGGTTTGGTTTTCACACTAGGATCTGGAAGACCCAAGTCCTTGTATCTTTTCTTTAAAGACCAAGATAATGGAATGGATCGCATATCCTTCATTTTTTTATACTCTTCAAACTCTTTTGGATCTGGCCAGGTTTCTTTTTTTCTCCACGCAGACATATAGGATTTTTTTGAAAAGTTTTTTCGAGACTCTGTTCGAACCTCAAACCAGCGAAGCTCTTGTTCAATTTTTTGAACTTTTTCTCGGGCTTCGCTGACACGCTTTTGTGCGTATTTAATTTGACCAGTTTGAGGAACAACTTTGGACAAGTTTATTAAGTGTTCTTCCAGCCCTTTTTTTTCTGCCTCCAACGCCTTCGAAAGCTCTTCCGTTTGGGCCTTGAGATCAAGATAAATGGGATCCGATAGTTCGGGGTTTGGATTAGGCTTTTCGCATCCAAGAAGAAAAAATGAAGTTAATATGATGAGACGACTTAAAGTTTTCATTGTTCCACGTGGAACATCGGCAGAAATGAAATAAAACAAGAGTCCAAATTGGATAAAAGGCGATGCTGCTGCACGTATTTTTGAAAGCTGGGCAAAAACTCTTCAAAAAAAGAAAAAATAATTTTAAAGTTTTAAACAAAGAGGTGATGAGTATGGCCAAAACAATTTGCATCGCAAATCAAAAGGGCGGAGTTGGCAAAACAACAACTTCCGTGAATCTTTCTTCAGCACTGGCTTCTTTGAAGCGAAAAGTTCTGCTTATTGATATGGACCCGCAAGGAAACGCTTCCAGTGGCTTGGGTCTCAAGGGGCAAGAGGCAGAAGAAACAAACATCTACCATGTTTTGATTGGCGAGCAGGGATTGCAAGATGTTATTCGACCGACGCGTTTTTCGCACCTCTTCGTTGCAAGCGCAACACCAGATCTTGTTGGAGCTGAAATTGAGCTTGTTGACATGCCTCAAAGAGAATATCGGTTGAAAACGGCTATTGCAGCAATCAGTAAACAGTTTGACTACATTATTATCGACTGTCCTCCATCTTTAGGCCTTTTAACGCTGAATGCGCTGACTGCAGCCGATAGTTTCTTGGTGCCTTTGCAGTGTGAATATTTTGCGCTGGAGGGACTAAGTCAGCTTTTAAATACTGCAGGAATAATCAAGAAGAATTTAAATCCTCACCTGCACATCGAAGGAATTTTATTAACGATGTTTGATACGCGCAACAATTTAAGCCATCAGGTTGTTTCTGAGATAAAAAACCATTTTGGCGATAAAGTTTTCTCTTCTGTTGTTCCTAGAAATGTGCGATTAAGCGAAGCTCCAAGTCATGGTCAATCCATCTTTGAATATGACCCTAAGTCTATTGGGGCAGTTAAATATTTAGAACTTGCAACAGAGCTTGATAAGAAAACAAAAAAACAATCGAAACGGCAGTCAGTGAATGCTCAAGGAGAAGCAAATGTCTGATTTAGTTCATGATCCAAAATCAAAACCACGCCTTGGGAGAGGTCTGGGCTCTTTATTGGGCTCAGCGCAATCTAACCTTAATACTCCTGCGGCAAAAGAAACGGCAAAAACAAACTCGAGTGCGGCAACTAAGTCCAGTGGAACGACAGCGGGAACAGCAGCTTCGACTCCAGCCGTTGTTGCGGCAAATGTCCCCGCCGAAAGTCGAGTCTGGAAGCTTAGTATTGATAAGTTAGTTCCAAGCCCCTATCAGCCACGACAATATTTTGATAAAGAAAAATTGCAAGAATTAGCTCAATCCATTCGTGAAAACGGAATTTTGCAGCCAATCGTGGCGCGAAAGTTGAATAGCGGTGCTTTTGAAATTATAGCAGGTGAAAGAAGATGGCGAGCATCTCAACTTGCTGGGCTGCATGAAGTTCCTGTAATTCTGAAAGAAATTTCAAACAAAGAGGCTCTCGAGCTGGCTATCATTGAAAACGTTCAGCGTGAAGATCTAAATCCGATCGAGGAAGCAGAAAGTTACCAGCGCTTGGCTGCTGAATTTCAACTAACACAGCAGCAGATTGCCGAAAAAGTAGGAAAAGATCGGGCGACCGTGGCCAACGCTCTTCGGCTTTTGTCTTTGGACCCACAGGTTCGACAAATGCTTGTTGATGGGAAAATTTCCGTTGGCCATTCGAAGGTTTTGCTTTCGTTGCCGGATGGAAAAAAGCAAATTGAATTTGCAAAAAAAGTTGAAAAAGATCAGATCTCTGTTCGTCAACTTGAGAAGCTTGTTGTGGAGACAAAGGTTGAAACAAAAATTAATGCCATCGATGATAAGGCCTTGATTCGACAGAAGGTAATTGCAAACATCACAGAAAAGCTACAGAAAACCTTAGGGACCAAAGTCAGCATTGAAGATACGCAAGGGAAGGGGCGTATTGTGCTTCATTATTATTCGAACGATGAGCTGAATGCGTTGATTGAAAGGCTTCAAGATTAGTATGGAGGAGTTAAAAAAATACGAATCCTTCGACGAGCTGGGCGGTCAAGTAACAGCCATCCTCGATCATGGTGCAAACTTCGAAGGAAAATTGACTTTTGAAGGAACCGTCCAAATCGGCGGAGAATTTCGCGGAGAAATTTTCACAAAAGATACTTTGATCATCGGACCACAAGCTATTGTGCAAGCACAAATTGAAGCTGACACCATCGTCCTGAGCGGGAGGGTTGAGGGAAATTTGTTTGCGCGCCGCAAAGTTGTGATGCATCCGCCCGCAATATTTAAAGGCACCGTCACAACACCTAGTCTTCGAATTGATGAAGGTGTTGTTTTTGAAGGCGCCAGTTATATGCCTAAAAACTAAGACATTGCTTGGCCTGTTATGCAGGCCAATTTTTTTCATTTGTTTTTTTGAAATGCGCAAGAGTTGCATGAACAAAGAATATCTTGACCTCAACTTTATCTTAATGTTACCTCACGGAAGTCGCAAAAACACAAGGATTTCAAAGCAATGTCGATTATTCAACAACTAGGCATTAATGAGTCAGCACTTTATCAATTTCTGATCTTCGGATTTGCATTTATTTCGTTATGGGCCTTTGCCTTCGGCCCCTATACGAAAGCCTTGCAGGCGCGCGAAGCGCGAACACAGGGTGGCGAAGATGTCGCCGCAGAACTGCATCGTCAGGCCAGCGAATTGCGCAAGCAATACGAATCCAAGGCGAAGCAGGTTGGTGGAGAAGTGAAAACAATTTTCGATTCTTATCGAGACGAAGCCAACAAGGAATATTCTGAGATCGTTGCGAAAGCTCGACTTGAGTCTCAGAAGTTAATAGAAGAAACTCGCGCTAAAGTTTCTCTTGAAGTTGTTGAGGCAAAAACACGCTTGAAAGACCAGGTTCCAGAGGTCGTTGCAGCGATCAACTCCAAACTTCTTTCGAGGTAATTCATGTTGAAAAGAGTAGCTACACTTTTGATTTTTACTACGACAGCCCTTAGTTTTGCTTCAGGTGATGCTCATCACGCAGGCGCGGGCATTCCGGTCAATACGATTATCTTTCAGTTTATCAATGTGGGTGTTTTGGTCGCCGCAATGATTTATTTTTTGAAAGATGGGGTAAAGCAGTTTTTTGCAACTAAACACGCTCAGTTTGTTGAGTGGGCTCAAAAGGCAGAAACGGCAAAAAAGCAAGCAGAAGAAGCTCATCTGGAAATTCAAATTCAGCTAACGAAGTTGACTGCAAGCGCGGATGAGACTCGCGAAAGAGCAAAGGCGGAAGCTTCTGATCTTCGAAAGCAAATGTTGGAAGAGGCGGCCGCGCTTTCGAAAAAAATTCGTGAGGAAGCAGAATCAACAGCAAGGCTTGAGGTTGAGCGTGCAAAAAATCAACTCCGAGAAGAGTTGATTAAAGAATCCATCCAAACAGCAAAAATCCAGTTGGCCCAGAAGGTTTCTGGTGATGAACACAAGAAACTACAAGGCGAATTTATCGAACACATGCAGGCGGTTCAGCGATGATAGTCAGTGAGCTTTCTCGAAGATATGCAAGGGCCTTATATTCATTGGCCAAAGACAACAAAACGAATGACAAGGTTTTCGGAGAGCTGCGCTCTTTGGCAAGCGCCTTGGGTGAATCTAAAGAAGTTCGTGATTTTGTGTTTAACCCTATGGTGCGACCAGATCAAAAGGCTGCGGCATTAAAAGCTTCTTTTGGTAAACTTTCTTTTTCAGCAGAAGTTCAGAGCTTCTTGTTGACCTTAGCAGAAAATCAGCGGCTTGAGAAAATTCAGGAAATTATTTATGCCTATGGTCTTATCAGTGATGAAGATCATGGTGTTCAACGTGGAACAGTTCGTTCTGCAAGTCCGTTGGCGCAAGAATCGCGCACAAAAATTGAAGATATCGTGACACAAGTGACTCGTAAAAAAGTTATTTTGTCCTTTGTTGAAGATGCCAAACTTATCGGAGGAACTGTCGCACAAGTTGGTGGATGGACCTTTGATGATAGTCTTGAGTCCCATTTGAGAAGATTAAATGAAGATTTAAATAGGAGAATGAGTTAACCATGGAAATGCAAATTCGCGCAGACGAAATTAGCCGCGTATTGAAAGAGCAAATCAATCAGTACAATAAAAAACTTGAAGTGACCGAAACGGGAAGCGTTCTTTCTGTGGGTGACGGTGTTGCTCGTATTTATGGTCTTGAAAATGCGATGGCTGGAGAGCTTGTTGAGTTCCCAGGTGAAATTTTCGGGATGGTTTTGAATCTTGAAGAAACCCACGTAGGGGTGGTGATCTTCGGAGAAGATCGTCATATTAAAGAAGGCGACCTTGTGAAGCGCACAAAGCGCATTGTTCAAGTTCCTGTGGGTGAAGCTCTTTTGGGTCGTGTTGTGGATGCTCTTGGAAATCCTGTGGATGGAAAAGGTCCTATTCAAACTCCGCACTCTCGCGTTGTTGAAATGAAAGCCCCTGGTATCGTGTATCGTCATCCAGTTGAAGAGCCGCTTCAAACAGGTATCAAAGCAATCGATGCAATGATTCCAATTGGACGTGGTCAGCGTGAATTGATCATTGGTGACCGTCAAACAGGTAAAACAGCCATTGCGATTGATACAATCATCAATCAAAAAGGCCAAAACGTTCAGTGTTTTTACGTAGCCATTGGACAAAAGCAATCCACAGTGGCTGTGGTTGTTGAAAAATTGCGTGCAGCGGGCGCTTTGGATTACACAACTGTGATCGTTGCGGGTGCTTCTGATCCAGCTCCATTGCAATTCTTGTCTGCATATTCTGGAACTGCGATGGCGGAATATTTCCGTGATTCTGGTCGCCATGCTTTGATCGTTTATGATGATTTGACAAAACAAGCCCAAGCTTACCGTCAAATGTCCTTGTTGCTTCGTCGTCCTCCAGGTCGTGAAGCTTACCCTGGAGACGTATTTTATCTTCACTCTCGTTTGCTTGAGCGCGCATCAAAATTGAGCGCAGACAAAGGCAGCGGTTCTTTGACGGCTTTGCCAATCATTGAAACACAAGCGGGTGATATCTCTGCCTACATTCCTACCAACGTGATTTCGATCACAGATGGACAAATTTTCTTGGAAGCAGATTTGTTTTACAAAGGGATTCGTCCAGCGATCAGCGTAGGTAAGTCGGTTTCTCGTGTGGGTGGTGCGGCTCAAATTAAAGCAATGAAATCTGTTGCGGGTACAATCAAGCTTGAGCTTGCTCAATACCGTGCGCTTGAGGCTTTTGCTGCCTTTGCGTCGGATTTGGATAAAGCTTCTCAACGTCAATTGTCTCGTGGTCGTCGCTTGGTAGAAGTATTGAAACAAGGTCAATACCAACCATTTAAAGTTGAAGATCAAATTGCGATGATCTACGCGGCAACAAATGGTTACATCGATGAGGTGAAAGAAATCGATGTTGCACGTTATGAAAAAGAAATGATCGAGTTCTTAAAAGCTAAACACTCTTTTGTTTTGAAACGCATTGCTGAAGAGAAGGCTTTGAAAGATGATTTGAAAGCATCTCTTGTTGCAGCTTTGAAAGAATTTGCAGCCGTATTTCAACCAACAAAATAATGGGTAAAACATGGCCAGCTTAAAGGATATCCGTTCGCGGATTGACAGTACAAAAAACACTCAGCAGATCACCAAAGCAATGAAGATGGTGTCTGCAGCGAAATTGCGAAAGGCGCAGCACCAAATCGTGAATATGCGCCCTTACGCAACAAAGCTGATGAGTGTGATTGCAGACATTGCTGCCACACAGCGTGTGGCGCATGCACTTTTAACTCCTCCAGCAGAGGTCAAAAAGGTTTTGCTGGTTGTGTTGACAAGTGACCGCGGTCTTTGCGGCGCCTTCAACTCGAACATCAATCGCTTTGCTGAAAACTATTGGAAGGATCATAAAAACGCTCTAGAGAAGATTGATTTTCTTTTTCTTGGCCGTCGCGGTGCTGATTACTTTGCTCGTCGCGGAGTTGCTGGAATTGAATCCATCACTCGTCTAGACAAAGATATTTCTTATCAATTAGCGTCCAATACAGCTGAAAAGCTGATGAAGAGCTTTGTTGATGGACACTACGATGAAATCCGCATGGTCTATAATGAATTCAAATCAGCGATTTCACAAAAGGTTGTTTGCGAAACATTGTTGCCAGTGGATTTAAGCAAACAAACACTCTTGTACAGTGAAGTGAAAGCAGGCTTTTCTTTGGATATGATTTATGAACCAAGTCCAGAGAAAATCATCGATCAATTGCTCGTGAAGCACTTTAGTTTGCAGGTTTACAGATGTATGTCTGAAAGCATTGCTTCAGAACATGGTGCTCGTATGTCTTCCATGGAAAACGCAACAAACAATGCGAAAGCAATGTTGGATTCCTTGACGTTGACATACAACAAAATTCGACAAGAAAAAATTACAACAGAACTTATTGAAATTACCAGTGGTGCTGAAGCACTTAAAGGCTAGGAGCAGGAACAATGCTATACGGAAAAATTAAACAAGTAATGGGTCCCGTAGTGGACGTAGAGTTTGAAGGCGCGGAACTTCCTCCAATCAACACGGCTTTGCGTGTAACAAACCGTGCGATCAATGAAAAAGAATACAATCTGGTTTTAGAAGTTGCTCAACATCTTGGCGACTCTGTGGTTCGTACAATTTCTATGGACTCAACAGAAGGTCTTGTTCGTGGTGAAAAGACTGTTTCTACTGGCAACATGATTATGGCTCCTGTTGGACGTGATGTTCTTGGCCGTATCATCAATGTTATCGGGGATCCCGTTGACGAAGCTGGAGAAGTGAAGGCAAAAGAAAAATGGCCTATCCATCGTGCAGCGCCAACTTTTGATGAACAAGCAACTTCAACACAAATGTTGATGACGGGTATCAAGGTTATCGACTTGTTAGCTCCCTACGCAAAGGGTGGTAAGATCGGTTTGTTCGGTGGAGCCGGTGTGGGTAAAACCGTTTTGATCATGGAGCTTATCCGTAACATCGGTGCTGAGCATGGCGGATTTTCTGTTTTTGCTGGTGTGGGAGAGCGTACTCGTGAAGGAAATGATCTTTGGAAGGAAATGAAAGAATCTGGCGTTATCGACAAGACAGCTCTTGTTTACGGTCAGATGAATGAGCCACCAGGAGCTCGTGCTCGCGTTGCTTTGACAGGTTTGACTGTTGCTGAATATTTCCGTGACGTTGAAAACCAAGACGTTCTTTTCTTCGTGGATAATATTTTCCGTTTCACTCAAGCGGGTGCAGAAGTTTCTGCTTTGTTAGGTCGTATTCCATCAGCGGTGGGTTACCAACCAACATTGGGAACAGAAATGGGAACTTTGCAAGAGCGAATCACTTCGACGAAAAAAGGTTCTATCACTTCGGTTCAAGCTGTTTACGTTCCTGCGGATGACTACACGGATCCAGCTCCTGCGACAACTTTCTCGCATTTGGATGCTACAACAAACTTGGATCGTGATATCGCTGCTTTGGGTATTTATCCTGCGGTTCATCCTTTGACTTCAACGTCTCGTATTTTGGATCCACAAGTTGTGGGCGATGATCACTATAATACGGCACGTGCTGTTCAAGCTCTTTTACAGCGCTATAAAGAATTGCAAGACATCATTGCAATCTTGGGTATGGATGAATTGAGTGAAGACGATAAGTTGGTCGTTTCTCGTGCTCGTAAAGTTCAACGTTTCTTGAGTCAGCCATTCTTCGTTGCTGAGGCGTTTACTGGTATGAAAGGTAAATACGTTGATATTAAAGACACCATTCGTGGATTCAAAGAAATTCTTGAAGGAAAACATGATGCTCTTCCTGAGCAAGCATTTTACCTTGTTGGAACAATTGAAGAAGCGATTGAAAAAGCAAAAACTCTTTAAGACTGAATTTAAATTAAAGGCGCAAGGGTTCGAATATGTTTAAACTTACACTTGTTACACCCGAAAAAAGGGTTGTTACAGATCAAGAAATTGATGAGATCACTTTGCCTGCTCACGCGGGCGAGCTGAACATTTTGCCAGGACATGCGCCTTTGATGACCACTCTTGGTGCAGGTATTTTAAAATATAAAATTCATGCTAAAACAGAGTTTGCTTATGCGGCGATTAGCTGGGGATATTGCCAAGTTTCTGCTGAGGGCGTGAATGTTTTAGCAGAAACAATTGAAACAGCAGAAGAGATTGATTTGAACAAATGTTTGGAACATCAAAAAACAGATGAAGCTCGTTTGGCCAATGAAATCTTATCGGATGAAGAGTTTGAAAAAGTTCAAGGAGATCTTGCGCGTGTGCGTTCGGCTATCGAACTTGTTCGTTCCAAGCACTAAACTTACCTAAATGATCTTTTCCTGAAAAGTAAACCCCAAGCTGCTCTGCAAGGCTTGGGGGATTTGAATACAACGATAGCGTATTGCCTTGAAGCCCTTCAGAAACCAGCCCTGGTTGACCAAGATTTAGAATCATTAAATTTTCAGAATGAGTTCCGTCAAAGAAGTTTGAAATATATTTTGCAGAT
>CAZFSX010000032.1:0-8099 GCA_964522115.1 uncultured Pseudobdellovibrionaceae bacterium
CTGAAGCTCGGAAAGATTCACCACGCAACTGACTCGAGAAAACGGAGATCGTTCAAGATCATCCGGAGATTTGATCGCTTCCGGAGGGTAAACTTTTCCAATCACTTGTCGAAGGCCGGGAATGATATTCCACCAGCTTGAAAAATTTCCGTGATAGACCCAGTCAACGAAGTCAGCACAGGTGCCTGTGAAAGAAAAATTTTCTTTCTGATCAATGCGGTCCAAGGCCATGGATCGTTTTTCGCGCAAAGTTTGAAAATCAATGGCTTTGGCACGAAGGACGGTGAAGACATCGCGATAGTTGTAGGAAGTAAAGTCGTGAACACGAAATGGGCGACGTTGATCCTGGGGAATTCCCTGTTGAAATTGCAGGGGATAGTAACTTGTCGAGACTATATTTTGCCCCTGATGTTGAATAGATGTGATCACTTCCGCATGACTGAACTCAAATCGTGGCCACTGAAAATCCAAAATTTGGCGCATGGAATTCCAAAAAGCCAATTGTTGATCTAAGTCTTCAGAACCATCACGAGCTTCCCCTTTGCGACGTTGAAGCAAAACATCTCCAGGGAAGCTCAGCAAAGAACAAACTTCTTCGGCATAGGTATATTGGTAGGTCAATTTGGATGCAGGAACATTCTTCCAGATTTGATTTTCAAATTCTTCTTGATCTTGAAGTCGATGGACTTCTTGCAGCCATCGGGGATATTTCCATGGCGAAGTTGCTTGGTTGCAGAAGGCTTGAAAACTGCAACCAAGCAAAACAAGAAATAATAATTTACTCGCGATCAAACTTTGAGGAAAAGTGAATGGGAATAAATTATTTTTTTTGAACATTAAACCTTCTTGGCTTTCCCTTGCATCGGTCCAGCAAAAACTTCAATCACACGGCGGTAATCTTCGCGATAAAAGCGAGGAATTTTTTCTCGCATCCGATCCAAGACTTCTCCTAGTTTTTTGTAGCTATCCTTGGCAATCGCTGAAGACTCACTGCTGATATAGCTTAAGGCCAATTGTCCCACCATCGTGTCATCTTGCCGTGATGGTTGCCAATAGTTGCGTTCATATTTAGCTGAATCTGTTGCTTCCCCACTTGCCCAATCGATAATCACACGGCTGACCTCTGCCAAGCGAGTTGCTGGGTCAACGCCTTCAGGAAGGTAGGTTTTGCCATTGGCCAGAAGGTGAAAGTAAGAAGCCAGATTTTTTTCAGTCATCAGAGAATCAAAGTTTCTATCGGCTTGATAAGAAATCTGTCCATTCATGCTGACTTTGATCTGAATTTTGCGTTCTTTCAAATTCATCAAAGTCCAAGGATCCAAGTCTGTGAATTCAAGAGAGGTTTGAACTTTTTCTTTGGCATTCAAGAATCCAATGTTGATTTTCCTTGAAGGAAGGTTGCCAATTTTAATTTCAGCCGCGGCTTCGCCAGGCGATCTTAATGTGGAAGGATTCTGTAAAGATAAGTTCAAGACAAGTCGACCCTGTAAAATGGTGGAAGTATCTAAAGATATACTTTCAACTTCAGCATAGCTTCGAACATAGGACCCTGTTTTTTGTTCAATCCCATTGACAGCAACTCCTAACGAGACAGCTTGCCCAGGACTTAAATTGTTTTGAATTTTTCCCAAAACTTTTGTTTCAAAAGTATAGCTTTGAAATCTTGGAATTTCGATCTCTTGCACGTCGGTGGATTCTATATTTCCGACCGCAGTCAGTTTTGCTTTGAGGCTTTTGCCGCCATAGTTTTGTAATTTTAAAGTGGCAGAAAAATTTTCACCTGGAGTTAAAATGCCATCTTCAATTTGTCCATGAATGGATTCCAATTCGTGAGTGACTTTCGGATTTTGAAGGTAATCATTCATCTCGTTGCGGAAAGTGAAGGTGTAAAATTCGGCGTAATTCGATTGATAGGAGTTTCGTGAAACCTCTTGATATTTTCGATTGTAACCACGGATGCTTCCAAGTTGCTGGGCCCATTGGATTCCAACGCGTTCTCCGATGTTTCCTCCGTCATTATAACCACTGTCCAGTTCTTGATAATAACCGCGAGAAAATTCAGATTCTTTGTGATAGTCATAGGAAGTTTTGAATGCAGATTCAAATAAGACACGGTAATAATTTGGATCCACGACTTCTCTTTGACCCGTGGATGGGTTTACACGTGTTTTAGGTGGAAAACTATCGTAATGACTTCGATGGCGGTGGGGTGAATTCATCCACCAATACCACGTATCGGAAGGAGATCTCCATGAATTGGAGGCATATCGGGAAGATCCATTGGAAAACAAACCCCAGATACTAGCTTCGTTATACCCGAAGAGATCTTGACGTTCGATGCGTGAATAGATGGGAAGTTCTCGGATGCGTTGTTGTTCGATGGACATCATTTCAGACAAACTTTTATTGGGAAGATTTTCTCGAGAGTATCCATCCGTGATCCCTTGGTAGGATGAAAAATCGGGCATGCGAACTTCCGTGCTGGGTTCCCGGTTTGTATTCATGATTAATTCGATGCGATTTCGAACTTCTGCCTTCGCTGCAGATGTTGCTATCGACGAAGATTCGCGCCTTCCTTGAATGCGAGCATTTTCATAATTTCCGGTGGATTCGATCCAAGAAGCAGCTTTAGCAATTTCTTCAGAATCTTCATTCCATGCGTAATAACCATTGTGAACCCCTCGCGCAAAACCATTCAGATAACCTTGCAGTCGGCCCTGGTTGTACGTCATGCGGCGAGCAATATGACGTGCTTCTTCTGCCCCCGCCGTACAAATTTCAACGGCCAAAGGGTCTCCAAAATTACCATAGCGATGAGGGCACTCTGAGAACTGGGCGGGCGGCCTGATTGGAGATATATCAGGAGTTCCATCATAACGATGTCCTCGTCCTGCCTGACTGAAAGAACCAAGGATCGCACTTGCTAAAAAAATCATTTTTTTTGAATATTGAGATCGACATTTTTCCTGCAACATAAAGCCCCCCTAGGGAATGAATTCTTGCGAAGGACCTACGGGAAGGTCAAAGAAAAAAAGTTATCAGCTTTGTCTTTATTGTGTGCGCTGAGTAGAAACATCAAGTTTGAATAAAGATAAATCTAAATCAAAATCTGACATTCATGCTCATTCTCTGTCGGAATCAATTCGATCAGGATTTGAAGATTTGATCGCAAAGCAGCGCAGCCGGGTCTTGCTGTCTTTGCAAAATTTTTCCAAAGTGGCGAGATGGAAAGTAAGATACTTTGGGTGTTAAAGATATAGGCGCCAATTGGTTAGAAATCCACTGTTCGCTTTTTTTATCTTGTAAAGAAGAAGGTGAAATTCCAAAATATCCCCAATGAAAACTGTGGGGCTTGCGATAAGTTGTCATGAGTAGGATTCCCTGAGGGGGAACTTGATGTTTTAAATTCTGAAAAAAAGATAAAATCGGTGGCAGTCCAGCATGGGATTCCCACCAAGCATTGCTGACATCAACGATCGAAATAGGTTCTTTGGATAGACCAATGTGTTTCAAAAAATTTTGTAAGATTCCTGCGGATTCTTTGGATTTTAAGTCGAGTCGTAATGTGAAGATGCGATGTTCTTTTGCCATCTGCATAAGTCGCAAACACAATTCGGGATTCTTTAAGTAATTTGCACTTTCTGAGATCGTCAGAAAGTTGCTGTTTAAGAGATCTCCTTGATTTTCATGGCGAAGGACTTGAATGAACCATTCAAAGTGGGCTTGAAGTACGGGGTTTTGCATTCCATTTTGAATCCAGCGCTGTTCAATATCAGTCCAGGATGCCTTCGTCCGTAGCCAGGCATAATCTGCGGGATCCACAGCTATGGATAAAAGTTCAATATTCAAGCGATTGTAGAGCACGATCGCAGGGTCAATATCAAAAAAAACAGCCGCACTCATTTGAGGATTGATCGCAGTTGCAATGAACGCTCTTTCTGTTCCAACACCAAGATAAAGACCTTTCAAGGCCAGGTTGGTCAGGGGAAGCATTTCCTCTGGATAGACTTCATTCGGCTTAATATGGCGCCCATGTTTGGAAGAGGAATGAACTTGACGAAAGAGGCTGTGGTTCGTCTCTTCAAGAACAAGGGACTGGGCTGATTTTTTCCACAATGACAGCAGAGAAGATGACCATGACGGGCTGGAGATCAGTAAGACGACAACAAGAGTGTAAGAAAATCTAAGTTTGTAAACAGCTGAAATTATGATGCCTAGAAAAAAAATCACATGCTCCCCCCAAAGTTCGAAAAAAAATCGAGCTCTAGGGATAAAGCAATGAACACCTAAGCGCAAGTTCAGATCGATTCGAAGCCATCATGCAGTAAAATGAAGGCCTCGAATATTTTTAAGATGTCAGAAGAAAGAACTAGAAGCCGTAAAGACGTTGATTGATGACAACATAACCATGCTGGTGTCTTTGAAGGTCGGGGCTCCTATGGACCCAGTGAATGATGGCTCCGTCTGGGCTTGGTTGATAACGTTCTGTTGGTGCATTGGAAGTAATATAATCTCCACAGGCAATGACCTGGTCTCCAACATTCGGGGCTGGCATATCACCAAACTCGACATTGTAAACCACTTCTAAAGTTTCACCAGGCTGGTTCCCGATCCGAATTGAAAAGTGCATATGGGCATTGTTGCCTCCACCTTTGTTGGATTTCAAGATTTCAGTTTGCGTGCTCCAACTCATCAAAGAAGGATCTGTCACCCGTGGGTTTTGAGTATAAACCTTTTCGACAACTCCTTGAACAAGGGCTCGTGCCTGATATTGATTGGGGGAGCTTTGTTTCCATTTCAGCACTTGATCGTTCATGATGCTGAGGACCCTGCTTTGGTTATCCAGACAGTCAGGAATTCCTTGACGAGGTCCTGCAAAGGCAGAAAATTGAAAGAGAAAGGACACAAAAGAAGCAACCGCGAAAAACCTTGGAAACAATGATTTCATAGACCCTCCTGCTGAAGAATTTGATCTAAAAAAATACAGCTTCGCAAGGGATCTTACGATTTTTCAAAAAATTGAATTTTAATTTTCCATTGATTCTTGGAAAAAGAATATGTTAATGGCACTTTCGCAAACCCTTTTCTGCAAGGGTTTGCGCTGTATTTTAGATTATCCCGTGGCTTTGGATAGCTTTGAACTCCACTGTCGTACAAAATCTTTTTCTTGGTTGAATTGCACTCCGTAGGATTGGTTCGATTCATTCCAAACAATGCAGCCTTCAACACTCATTTGTTCTTTTCCATCAGGAGATGAAATTTGCAATTGCACAATGCCGCCTTTTTCCAACAGAGCATCGGCTTGGAAACTTGCTCCTCCAACGGAAATGGTATTCATCTGTCCTACAAGTTCACGATCACCGACTTTTAATTTGATTTCAGAGTTCATCATAAATCGTTCGTGCTTACGTCGATTTTCAGGTTGGCGTAAGCGAAGAACTTGCCATACAAGAAGTGGCAACATCATCAACGCAAGAGTCAGTCCGATATTTTGTCCAGACATGCCTCCATCGCCACGTCCTGAACCTGAAGAGGCTCCGCGACCAAGGACGGCTGTCGAAACAAGACCGCAGCCAGCTTTGGGAGTGCTTGCTGTTTCAGTCGAAGCTGTGGCTCGCGTACTGTCAGGAGTTGTTACTTTGTAAGAGGGTTGAGACAAGCTGACACTGGTTTGTGATTTGGCATTTTGAAGAGTGGCCAAAGCATCTACTCTGGATCCAGTGATGAGTTTAGATGAAAAGGCGCTGACTCCGCTGGATGAGTCCAGCATGATCTGACGTACTTGATAACCAGACAGATTTGATGCTTCACGAAGAGCTAGTGCGGCGATCCCTGCGACGAAAGGGGCTGCCATACTTGTTCCAGACATGTAACGGAAAGAATTCCCAGGTACTGTACTTAAAATACCGACTCCAGGGCTTGCGACATGCACAGTGCTTCGACCGTAATTTGAAAAAGATGCAAGGCCATCAGAATCTGTAGATGCCGCGACAGAGATCTGACTTGGAACATCCAAGTTAGCAGGGTACATGGAGCTGGCATCGTTGTTCTTCGAGCTATTTCCAGCAGCAGCGGTCAGGATCACATGGTGTTCGTAGGCAAAGGCTAAAGCTTCGTGCAATGACTGAGAATAGTTGCTTCCGCCCCAAGAGTTGTTGATGACTTGTGCTCCGTTATTGACCGCATAGTAGATTGCTTTCACAGCATCCGCGGTGGATCCGGAACCATCTGCACCTAAAAATTTTAAAGGCATAATTCGAATTTTAGCTGTAGCGACAGGTGACGCAAAAATATCTTGTCCCACTCCCAAGATAATTCCTGCGACATGAGTTCCATGATCATCATCATCCATAGGGTCATTGGTATTTGAATGAAAATTCCATCCATGCACATCATCGACAAAACCATTTCCATCATCATCCAATCCGTTGTTGGGAATTTCTTGAGCATTGGTCCAAATGGCATGACTTCCAGTAAACACGGAATGTTGGTAATCAACGCCAGTATCGATAATTGCGACGATGGGGTCATTCGATGCAGAAGGAGAAATAATATGCCAAGCTTCTGTCACATGAACATTGGATCGGTTTTGGACAAAGGAAGAGGAGTTGCTGACAGAAAAAGCTTGAATATCGTCCAAGGACATTTTGTCGCTGGAAATATTATCATCGGCCTTACGAAGGATATAGTTAGGTTCGATGAATTCTACATTTGGATCGTTGCGTAGTTCTTCCAGGGCTTCAGCGCTGCCAGCTCCAGCCTTAAAAGCCATATGATGAATGTTCATCGCACCAATGGATGCTTTGAGATTCATTTTTAAAGATGCTTTGCCAAGAAAACGACTGGTTCCTGACGAGCTAGAATGTCCCTTCAGTTTGACTAAATATTCTCCAGGGACCACGTCTTGAGCCATGGCCTGAGAAACGAAAAACAGTAGAATCACAAAAGCTTCGATCATGATCGACCCTAAATAAGTTACATACCGCAACAAGAGTCCTCCCTATGGAAGTGTAGTCCCATATCTTTTCGGCCATTGGTCCAGGAACATGAGACTCAATTTGAGAAAGTAGAAAATTTTCAAATTGAGACAGTTTGTGTTTTGAAATGAGTGTGAAGGATTAAGTTAGTGCCTATTTTTATTGGAAGAATTTGTGAAACTAGAAGTTATGACTGGACAAAGTTTTCTAGGTAGAGCCAGATAGTGAAATGACAAAATTCAATAAAATATTTCTGAGCGGGCTTTTCACTCTTTTGCCGATACTTGCAACCATTTATATTTTATTTATGGGGTTTCAGATTGCAGACGCCCTTTTGGGGACAGTTTTACAAGCCTTGCTTCCACCAACTTTTTATGTCCCTGGCTTGGGGTTGTTGTTGACTATTGTGTTGGTTTTTCTTTTCGGTTTTTTGCTGAACCACTATGTGACGAGTAGTTTGTGGAAAAATTTTGAAAGACGTTTGAACAGAGTTCCCTTTATCAAAGCCATTTATTTTCCTCTGCGAGATCTGATGAATCTTTTTTCCAAGAAAGATGGAGATCAGTTAAAGATGGTCGTCCTTGTCGACTTTCCCCATATGCAAATGCGTGCCTTGGGTGTTGTGACTCGAGAAAATTTTGATGATCTTCCTTTGAAAGATCATGTGCAAGATCGGGTGGCTGTTTATTTTCCTTTAAGTTATGGAATGGGTGGATTTACTCTTTTAGTCCAGAGGGAATTTATCACTCCCATTGATATGCCAATGGACAAAGCAATGAGTTTGGCCATCACAGGCTGGGTGAAAGTGGAATCGAAGGATTCCCATTGAAGCCTTGCCGGAATCTTTTTTAGCCCAGTCCACAGCCCTCTTTAAACATCTTCAAATCGACTGTCATCTGCAGAGGGGACGTAGTCTTGTCCTGCAGCGACCTTGGTTTCCATCACGATGGGAGTTGGCACTGCAGCTTCCTGTTTCAAGGGGAAACTAACCAGAGACGATGATTGAGTTTCCTTGCCTGCTTTGGGTTGATCACCTTTTTGTGATGCAGTTTTCTTCTTTTTGAAAAGTGATTTAAAAAATCCACCTTCATTTTTTGATTTTTCAGCAACAAGGGGAGTCGT
>CAZFSX010000032.1:8109-14776 GCA_964522115.1 uncultured Pseudobdellovibrionaceae bacterium
GCTGTCATTCCTGAATTCTTTGAGACAGATTTTTGCGGAGATTTTTTCAGTGGAAGAATGTTTTCAGAGTTTCCTTTTCCATGAGCTTGCATATGATGAGTCGCTTTTTTAGCAGAAGAAACTTCCGTGACTTTTTGATCTTTCTTATCAGCAGTTCCTCGTTGGCCATAAATAAGATTATGTAGGTCTTTCATCAAAAGTTCCATCTCTGTGAACTCTCGATCAAGATCTTCCGACGCTTGAGCTGATTTTTTTGCAACGCTGGCATTTTGTTGAGTCATTTCATCCAACTTCAACATAGCATTTTTTACTTCTTCAATGCCCTTGGATTGTTCTTCCGAGGCAAAGGATATTTCGGTCACAAGTTGGTTCACTTCTTGGACGTTGTTGTAAATATTGTCTAAACTTGCATTTGTTTGCTGAGCTCTTTCGACGCCTTCTTTGACAGTTTCTTTACCCTGTTCAGCCAATTTTTGAATTTGGGATTGAGTATCCCGAGCAATACTTTGTACTTTATCTAAACTCATTTGAAGCAGGGATGAAATTTCTTTGGAAGCTTGACCTGACATGGTGGCAAGATTTCCGACCTCTTCCGCAACAACGGAAAAACCTTTTCCATGTTCTCCAGCACGAGCAGCTTCGACAGAGGCATTGAAAGATAGAAGTTTTGTTTGAAAAACGATATCGTTGATTACTTTAGTTTTTTGTTCAATTTCTTGGATCACTTGAACAATTTCTTGCATTCGAACATTGCTTTCATCCACCTGTTGGATAAATCGTTCATTGCTTTGATTGATGTTTTCCATTGACCCCATCATGGATTCCACGGTCTCTTTGCCCTGAGCCGCCGTTTGTTCGCTTTCTTTGGAGCTGACCACGGATCGTTGAGAGTTTTCGGTATTCTTATTAACCATCGAACTAATCTCATGGACAGAGGCCACTGTTTCTTGAAGAGCTTCCGCTTGAGTTGTGGATGCAGATGCCAACTGCTGGCTTGATTCGCGAATATCCTTCGACGTTTGAGCAATGAAGTTCGAGTTTTTTCCCAAATTTTCAGTGATATTTTGCAATCGTGAAGTAATGTTCCGAGTGAAAACAAATCCACTTCCTATTTGGAAGGAAAATCCTGCTATAACAAAAATCAGTGACAAGAGATTGATCCATCGACTGAAAGCATGGGCTGTTTCTGCGGTTTCATTCATGAACTTCTTTTCTTCCATGGCCGCGGCGTCGACAAATTGATCAAAGTTTTTTGCAGCAGGAATGAAACGATTTTTTTGAACCAAATGGTATTCTTCTAAGGATTCTTTGGAGTTGATATTAGCCAGCTCTGCAAGCTTAAGGATAGATTGATACAGTTCCTTGTAAGAGTCTTTGATTTTGCCATAGTGTTGGGCTTCGCTTTCAGTCAGTTGATAAGATTCGTATTTGGTTTCAAGATCTAAAAAGTCTTTATTAAACTGAATAACTTCTTTCATTAAAGTAAGACGTTCTTCATTGCTTAAAAGTCCATTATCCAGGGCATCAGGCATGGCTTCCAATCGATAAGCGACTGTTCTCATAGCCATTAATTGTTCTAGTTTGGGCTGCGAAGATTCTGTCACATTTTTATATTTTTGAATGGTCCCAACCTGACCCCAAACTCCGATTCCACCAACGATTAAAATGTTGAGTGCGGCAATAAAGAAGTTTAGAAATAATCGAAAGCGTAAGCTTTGGTTTTTCATTCCCATGACACTATTACTCCGTATCCGTAGGTCCTAAAAAAGGCCATTTCAAGTTTTGTATCGGTTCGCCTGAGAATTTATCGAGACCAGAAATGAAACGTAAATGAAAATCATTCTTATTTACTTTGACAGGTTGGGCTTTGGTCCATTAATCCATGGTCCAGTCAGTTCCTTTGGATAAAAGAAAGTAGGGTTTTTTGATGCCTCATCATCCACGCCGAGTTCCATTGTTACCTCGTCATCAGAATGCTGAAGATAAAGTCATTGCCCGTAAAGAGGTCTCGGAGCAGGATTTAAAAAATATTCTTAGGAAGATGAATCTGAAGGTGACCAACCAACGCCTTGCCATACTGAATGCACTGCGCGCAGGTCGGCAGCATATCACCGCCCAAGAAGTTTACGAAAAGGTACAAAAGGATGATCCTAGTATTGGTTTTGCGACTGTTTATCGGTTTCTGCGTAAGTTAACAGAAAGTCAATTGGCAACGGAAGTTCGCATGGGGGGGATGCCAGCCCGTTACGAGTTGAACTCTCAGACCCATCACGATCATTTAACCTGTAATCAATGTGGAAAGATATGCGAGTTTGAGAACCAAGAAATTGAATTATTGCAGCAAAAAGTCGCTCAACACTTTGGATTTGTTCTAACAAGTCATGTTCTGGAATTGTACGGGATTTGTCCTGACTGCCAAGCTTTAGCCGCTGAACAAAAGAATATATCCGAGGTTTTTTAAAGACATTGATGAAGGTTTTCTTCATCAATGTTCTAATTTTAGAAATATTCCTTATAGAGCTTCATCAGTTGATCATCTGTCAATTGAAGCATCTGTTTAAATTCGGGTGTATTTTGATAAACTCGAACCTGTTTAGCCAAGAACTCAGCAAGCCCTTTCTTTTCATTGGGATCTCTATTCCCATATAAAACATGGAAGCGACGGAGAGCTAAGGCAACTTGGATAAAATGAAGTTCCATTTCCAGAACTGATTTGTTTTGAAGGGTGGAGGTCACAAAATCTACCATAGGAACCTGGTTTAAAAGAAAGTGACTAAATCGAGAATAGTCATCAACAAAGGTCCAATATTGATAGGTTTTCAATGCGTCGGAAGACCATTTGTCTGGTTGATAGCTTTCGGGATCAAGCACAGTTTCAAAATGATAGATCTGTCCTTGAGAATGGTTGATGTTTTCTTCCAATCGAGACACAGATTTCATAGTTTGTATGCGGTTTTTTACGGTTGAATATGATTGAGTCAGAAGTTCAGTTCTTAGTACGAAGACAGATTCAAACTTCGGAGCAATGTTGGCTGCAAATTGATGATTTGCAAGCTGAAGAATATCATCATAAGTCGCAATAAAAATGTTTTGAGTATGTGTTTGCAAGGATTTCCTTGAGGCAGTGATCAATTTTGTTTGAAGTTCTTGATAGCCTTGCTGCATATCAAATGGATGGAAGGCGATTGCTGAAGAAGCAAGGTTTTGGGGGCGATCACTATCAAAAAAGGCTTGAAAATTTTTTTTAACTCGTTCGGCTTCAACAATGCTTGGAACAACAACCAGTTGGAATTGGTAAATAGCTTCTGACTTATGAAGTCTGGATTCTAATAAGTGATAGAAAGCCTGAGTGCTAGTTTCTTGATTGTGCGATATCAAAGTTAACCTAGAGGAAGGAAGGCGCTTTTTAATCAAATCAGCGGCATTGGGAAGATCTGCGAGGAGTTCCAATTCCACAGAAGATGGGCTGATTTTTTTTAGGCGAACCATGGGATCATTGATTGGATTTGTAGGTACAAGTTGAATACGACGAAATAGTATCTGGCAGGAATGTGGAGGCAATGGAGGATCGGATTCAGAAGAAAAAGCATTGGGGATGAGTGAACCAAACATAAGGCTGAACGCAAACAACATCCAAGAGTGTCTCATAAAATTCCTCTTTCGATAAAACTTCCGGGAGTCTAGTCGAATCGTGGAATTTGTCAATAGGGTGACTGAAATTTGAAGAAAAGGCCATCAAGGGGTGGAAAGTTTTTTCTTCGCTTGAGTCCAGAGTTCTTCCTTTTCTTGAAGGCTGAGATTTCGAAATTGCATAGGGTCCTCAAATTGCGCAATTTCCATCATTGTTTCGAAGCGTTGCTCAAAGCGTCGGTTGGCCACACGCAGTGCCTGTTCGGGTTCAATATTCAAATGGCGAGCAAGCTGTGCCACAGAAAACAGGACGTCCCCCAGCTCGTGTTCCAGGGCTTTTGGATTTTGGGGAGATTTCTTCATTTCCTGCTGCAATTCTTGAATTTCTTCGTGAACCTTTTGCATGACTTCATCCGCATGGGACCAATCAAACTGGAATCCTTCGGTTTTTTTTCCAATTTTTCCACTTCGCTGAAGGGCAGGCATGCCTGGTGAAATGGCAAAAACTTTTTTCTTCTTTTTCAGGTGTTCTTGGTTTTTCAATTGATGCCAGTCTTCAACAACTTTCGAAAGTTGCTTTTGTTGTCCAGCAGAAAAAACATGGGGATGGCGGCGGATGATTTTTTCAGAAACTTGATCCAAAATCTGTGTCAAATCAAATAGTTTTTCATCTTCTGCAACTTGAGCATAAAGAAACAAATGGAAGAAAAGATCGCCCAGCTCCTCGCAGACCTCTTTTTGGTTTTCAGCGGAAGGAGTTTGAAAAAAAAGCTCCAGGGCTTCGATCAACTCGTAGCTTTCTTCCACCGTATAAGGTGCCAAGCTGTGAAAATTCTGTTCTTTGTCCCAGGGACATCCCTGAGGGCCACGAAGTGAGGCGACGACATCAGCCAGACGTTGGATGGAATTCGACAAGTTGGTTGTATTCTTCATAGGCTCCAACGATACTCGATTTAGGGCCGGGATGAAACGAAATATTCAAGGATAGACTTTGTGCAGATCTAGAAAAAGGCGCGTTTTTTAAGATCTCACAGCATCAAGCCTTGCCTGGCCTAGAAAAAACACCGAAAAAAGGGGATCCTTAAGGAAACATATGCCACTTTTTTGGAACAAAAAGAAATATCCTGCGCAACATTCGCGGGAAAACTATGAAGATCACCGCTTGAAGTTTATCGAGTGGGTGGATCGTTTAGGCCTGGAGAAAACATTTTTCGGGAAGTGGATGGTTTTTATGGAAGAGCGCCTTAGGTTGCGGCGTTTTTCTTTGATCTTTTTGTTTTCCATGCTTTTGAGTTATGTTTTAACTTGGGAAGTAAAAACCCCCACTGATTTTAGGATTGGTGAAGTGGCGAAGGTAGACATTGTTTCGCCCTTAAGTTTTGAAATGGTGGATGAGGTCACCACAGAAGAAAAAAGAGTACGTGCAGAACAAGATGTTCCTATCATTTTTGATTATGACCCATTGACCTTTGAAAAAGTCAGCGGTGGGATTTATCGATCCTTCCGTTTGATGAGAAGTTATCTAAAAAATATTTCGTGGCCGAAGACATGGTTTCGTCGGGACGAAGTCGTGAAAGAATTTTTTTCGCATAAAGGAGAGTTTGAAAAAGAAATTGGGGTTCAAGTTCCTGATTATCTTTTTGAATGGTTAGTCGCAAATCAATTCAGTGTTCGCTATGAAAATTTACTGATCAAAAATTTAGAGTATTGGTACCGCTTTAAAATTGCGGATGCGGTTGAAAGGTTTATCCCTAACAATCAAAGTACAATTTTGGCCAGGACGGTTCAGAAGAATAATCGTGGCCGTGAAATTACATTACAACGTAAAGATCTTGTGGATGTTCAAAGTGTCGAAAACTTTAGCTTGAATCAAGGGAAAGGGCTATCCAGCATCCCATTGATGGATCGAAAAAACTTGGAATCATTGGCTCATCTTCTGCTCGTTCCAAACTTGACATTGAATAAACAGGAAATGGCCACTCGTCGTCAAACAGCCAGAGATTCCGTGATGCCTGTCACTATGAGTCTTCGAAAAAGTCAGATCATTGTGCAAGAGGGCGCGGTTGTTCAACCCTTTCATATGGCTTTATTGAAGCAGATTGAACATCTTAAATCTGATCGAAGGCATGATGTGGTTTCTTTATCCATGGCCTTAGTTTTTATGGCAGTGATCCTTATTTTCTTTAGCTATATCCGTCGTTTTTCGCTGAATAAAGTACGTGTGGAAAATAAAGATATTTCTATGATGGGCCTTGTGACTTTGTCATTGGTTGCTGTCGTGAAAATTTTTATATTCTTCACACAGACAGCTTTTCTTTCGAAGTTTGGTAGCTTGATCCCGGCCTCGGCCTTTTTATATGCGGCACCTGTTGCTGCGGGTCCTATGTTGGTGGGACTTTTGATTCCATCGGGAGAAGTCGTTTGGTTGTTCACAGCGTTTTTGTCCATCGTATTGGGTATTTTGTCAGACATGAATTTTTCTTTCATGGTTTTAAGTTTTGCTTCAGGGATTGCTGCGGCCAGAGGGGTCTTTGGATGTAAATCCAGAAATGATATTTACTGGGCAGGTGTGCGCACAGGTTTGGTCAGTGCTTTGATGGTGGGCTTAATGACCATTGTAGGAAAAATTGATCAAGAATTATTTTGGAGAGAATTGTTCGTAGGAATTCCTGCGGGATTCGTTGGTGGAATTTCATCCGCCTTAGTTGCAATGATGTTCATTCCTTTGCTGGAAACATTTTTTAATTACACGACGGATGTGCGTTTATTAGAATTAAGCAATCTGAATCATCCTTTATTGAAAGATATGATTGTTAAAGCCCCAGGTACCTACCATCACTCGATGATGGTGGGAAGCATGGTGGAAGCAGCAGCAGAAGAAATTGGTGCAAGTCCATTGTTGGCGAAAGTTATGGCCTATTACCATGATATCGGGAAGATGGAGCACGCCAATTACTATATTGAAAATCAAAAGCCTGGAAACAATCCCCATGATCATATTTCTCCCTATATGAGCAAAACTTTGCTGGTGGCTCAT
>CAZFSX010000033.1:0-14254 GCA_964522115.1 uncultured Pseudobdellovibrionaceae bacterium
TATCAAACTTTTGGAAAAAGCTCATCGATTTCAACCTCAAGAAAGCGTCATTGCCGATCATTTGGGCGATGCATATTTAAAATATAAATTGGTGGATAAAGCTAAGATCATGTTTCAAAAGGCATATCAAATTGAACCTGATCAGAAACGTCAACAAGAAATACAATCAAAAATTTCAAGTATTGATCATCAGAAGATTTTTCAAAATGGAAGTCCGCAACGTATTCCAGCCAGTCGATCAGAGAAATAATTTTTTTCGAAGATTGTATTGTAATTCATTATTCTTTTGCTTGTTCTGAGAAAAAGAAATTACACTAACCTTGTATGAAAATCTGGAAGTTGATCTTTCTTCTTATTGCGTCCTTAATCTATATTTCTTGTGCCACAAAAAAAGTGCAGGAAAAAGAACTAGCGTCGGAATCTCCGTTGGCAAAAAAGACTCGAAAAGTTAAGAAGGAAAATGGTCAGATCATCGAACAGGAAGTGACTTCTTTGACGCTCCAGCAATGGAATGCTAAGGCGCAAGTTCTTCAAAAAAAAGATGGGGCAACGTCGAATATTAATTTAATATTCTTTGGTTCTGTCGAAGACGGCCTGCGAATGGAAGCCTTTCATACATTAGGTCTGCATTTGGCAAGTCTTACTTTAGTCGATCATGAAATGACATACTTGGTGCATTCACAAAAAAAAGCCTATTTTGGGAAACCTCAACCTGAAACTTTGCAGACATTATTTCGAGTTCCCGTCGACGTGCAGTTAATCTCAGCAATGGTTTTTGATCGAACACCAATTGGGCATGATTGGATTTGTCAAAAAGATGCGCAGGCACGTCCTTTAGAGTGCGTCAGTGAAAAAAGCATGATGAAGGTTGTATGGTCTGAAAGAGAGGGTTTAAAAAGAAGAGTCTCTCTATTAAACCCTCAAAGTGAAGTTCAAGTTCTTTTTAAAGAACAGCGAAGTGATGTCAGTAAGCCTTTGGATTTTATGAAGATTAAGGTTCCAGATAACTACCAAACAATTCGCATTTACGAATAGCCTTGTATGAAAGAAGATCCTTCGACAGTGGGATCTTTTACTGGCAGCTGGACAAACGTCCAGTTAAAAAAATCAAAAAAATCAAAAAAAAATTAACCGCAATCCTTCTTTACCTTTGGCCTAAAGTTTAGTCATAATGAAGACAAGGTGAATATATTCACCTTGAGCGAGAATGGACTTCGCTCATGTTTTAAGGAGAAAACAAATGGCCAGCAAAGTGGACCTAGAATCACTGGTGAAGAATTGGAAAACACAAAGTGGAATCTACCACGCCAACTGGACGGGTAGTTTTCAAGAATATCTTGAGCTTGTGAAAAATAATCCCAAGGTCACAAGAAATGCCTTTCAACGCATGTACGATATGGTGATGGAAGCAGGCACAGAAGATTATACCGACTTTAAGAAAAAAGTTGTTCGCTATAAATTTTTCGATGATGCCCGAAGCAATGGTAAGGATGCTGTTTTTGGATTAGATATTGCCATCATGAAGTTGGTGAATGTTCTTCGTTCAGCTGCTCTAGGGTATGGAACTGAAAAACGTGTGATCCTTCTTCATGGACCTGTTGGAAGTGCTAAATCGACAATTTGTCGCATGATTAAAAAAGGTTTGGAAGCTTACTCCAAAACTGAAGCTGGTGCGATGTACACCTTCGAATGGATTGATGAAAAAGGTGAATTGGATGGGTTGCTAGGAAAAGACGTGAAAGTCTATGCCAGCCCCATGCATGAAGAACCCTTATTGCTGATTCCTGAAGATATGCGTGCCGCACTTTGTGAGCAGATCAATAAAGGACAAGAGGGAACCTTTCGAGTGACGATCGATGGTGAGTTAAGTCCTCCAAGTCGTTATATTTTTCGTGCATTGATGGATCGATACAATGGGGATGTGATGAAGGCATTGTCTCATGTTCGAGTCCGTCGGTTGATCTTGAATGAAGCAGACCGTATTGGGATTGGAACCTTCCAGCCGAAAGATGAAAAGAATCAGGATTCAACAGAGCTAACAGGGGATATCAACTATCGAAAGATTGCTGAATATGGATCAGATTCAGATCCTCGTGCCTTCAACTTTGATGGAGAGTTCAATGTTGCCAATCGTGGTGTTATTGAGTTTGTCGAGGTATTGAAGTTAGATGTTGCCTTCTTGTATGATTTGTTAGGTGCCTCTCAAGAACACCGAATCAAACCCAAGAAGTTTGCTCAAACACATATTGATGAAGTGATCATTGGTCATACCAACGAACCTGAATATCGTCGTTTGCAAGACAATGAGTTTATGGAAGCTCTTCGTGATCGTACGGTGAAAATTGATATTCCCTACATCACTCGCTGGAGAGATGAAATCAATATTTATAAAAAAGACTTCAACTCACAAAAGTTGCGTGGAATTAGCATTGCTCCACATACAATTGAAATGGCCGCTATGTGGGCCGTACTCACTCGGTTAGAAAAACCAAAGAAGGCCAATCTGACTCGTTTGCAAAAGTTAAAGCTGTATGACGGTAAAACTTTAGCAAACTATACAGAAGATAATGTGAAAGAATTGCGCAAAGAGGCTGTTCGTGAAGGTCTTGAGGGGATGTCTCCTCGTTATATTCAGGATAAGTTGTCGAATGCAATCGTTGCTGCTCAACAAAATAATCGCGGTTCTGTGAATCCATTTATGGTTTTGAATGAATTGGAATCGGGATTGAAAAATCACTCTTTGCTTTCGAATGAAGAATTGAAAGCAGAATACCGTGAATTGTTGGGCGTTGTTCGACAAGAGTATGAAGAAATTATCAAAGCGGAAGTTCAACGAGCAATCAGTGCCGATGAGAGTGCTTTATCTCGATTGTGCGCTAACTACATCGACAATGTGAAGGCTTTCACTCAAAAAGAAAAAGTTCGCAATCCATTCACAGGAATGGATGAGGAACCCGATGAGCGTCTGATGCGTTCCATTGAAGAGAAAATTGAAATTCCAGAATCTCGCAAAGATGATTTCCGTCGCGAGATCATGAATTACATTGGAGCTCTTTCTTTGGAAGGTAAAAAATTCAATTATAAGATGAACGAGCGACTTCATAAAGCTCTTGAGTTGAAGCTTTTTGAAGATCAAAAAGACAGTATCAAGCTGACGTCTTTGGTGACATCCGTGATGGACAAGGACACCCAAGAAAAAATTGATATTGTGAAAGCTCGTTTGATCAAAGAATTTGGCTACGACGAAATTTCTGCCACAGACGTTTTACATTACGTTGCCAGCATTTTTGCTCGTGGCGATGTTAAAAACAAGTAAATGAGGGTGAATGTCGATCAAGGAAGACCAAAACCGATTTAGGGATATTGTTAAAGGGAAGATCAAAGAAGATTTTAAAAAATACGTTTCTCAGGAAGAAATGATTGGGAAACGTGAAAATGAATTCGTGAAAATCCCTATTCCTCATATTGAAATTCCAAATTTTCGATATGGATCCAAACAAAAAGGTGGCGTTGGTCAAGGGGATGGCAAGCCGGGTGACGGCGTTGGCGAGCCCGGTGATGGTCAGGGACAAGCAGGAGATCAGCCTGGCGAACACATGATGGAAGTTGAAATGTCCATGGATGAGCTGGCTGAAATTCTGGGTGAAAAATTGGCTTTACCGAAGATTGTTCCTAAGGGAAACAAAAACATTGAATCAACAAAAACAAAGTACAGTGGACTGGCTCCTGTGGGGCCTGAAGGTCTTCGTCACTTTAAGGCCTCTTACAAACAAGCCTTGAAGAGATATGTTTCCGCCGGAAGTTATGATCCAAAGAATCCAGTGATTATTCCGATTCGCCGGGATATGCGTTATAAATCCTATAAGACTGTCGTGCAGCCTCACACAAAGGCCGTCGTTATTTATATGATGGACGTATCTGGATCCATGGGTGATGAGCAAAAAGAAATTGTGCGGTTGGAAAGTTTTTGGATCAATACATGGCTAAGAAAGCATTATAAAGGTTTAGAAACTCGATTTATTATCCATGATGCCGCAGCCAGAGAAGTGGATGAAAATACATTTTTTCGCACCAGTGAAAGCGGAGGAACCCTGATTAGTTCCGCCTATAAATTGTGCCAAAAAATCATTGAAGAAGATTATCCTGTGAATGAGTGGAATATTTATCCGTTTCATTTTAGTGATGGCGATAACTGGAGTGGAGAAGACACAAAAGTTTGCATTAAACTTCTGAGGGAATTCTTTTTTCCAAAAGTGAACGTTTTTTGTTATGGGCAAGTCGAAAGTAAATATGGAAGTGGTCAGTTCTTAAAGGATTTACAAAAAGAATTTTCCTCTGAAGATCAATTGATTCTGAGTCAAATTGAAAGTCGAGATAAAATTTTAGATTCCATTCAAGATTTTTTAGGTAAAGGGAAGTAGGTTTTCATGGCCAATTTGACTCCCGAGTTAGAAAAAGAAAGACAGCGTATTTGTAAAATTGCCAAAGATGCAGGTCTTGATTTTTTTGAAACAATTTTTGAACTCATCACCTACGATCAAATGAATCAATTTGCGGCCTATGGTGGGTTTCCTATTCGATATCCACATTGGAAATTCGGAATGGAATACGAACATCTTTCAAAATCTTATGAGTATGGATTATCTAAAATCTATGAAATGGTGATCAATACAGATCCCTGCTACGCCTATCTGATGGAAGGCAATTCCATGATGGATCAGAAGCTGGTGATGGCCCATGTTTATGGGCACTGTGATTTTTTTAAAAACAATGTTTGGTTTGGAAAGACAAATCGCAAAATGATGGACCAGATGGCCAATCATGCGACCAGGATTCGTCGTTATGTGGATCGATATGGATATGATCAGGTGGAATCATTTATTGATAAGTGTTTGAGTTTAGAAAATTTGATCGATCGCTATAGTCCCTATGTCGAAAAATCCATTGTTCCAAAAGCGAAGGAAGAGTCCCAACCCAATCAGCAAGCTTTTATGTTCAAGTACGAGCGGGAATACATGCGCGACTATATCAATCCGCCGGCCTTCGTGAAGGAACAAAAACAAAAATACGCCGAAGAAATGGAAAAAAAGCGTAAGTTTCCTCCAGAGCCGGAAAGAGATATTCTGAGTTTTTTGATTCACTTTGCTCCTTTGACTGACTGGCAACAAGACATCCTTTCGATCATACGTGATGAGGCCTATTATTTTGCTCCTCAAGGCATGACCAAAACAATGAATGAAGGTTGGGCTTCTTATTGGCATACAAATTTGATGACGAAAAAAATCTTGAATGACTCTGAAGTCATCGACTATGCCGATCATCATAGCGGCACAGTGGCCATGGGACCGAATAGTTACAATCCCTACAAAATCGGAATCGAGTTATTTCGTGATATCGAAGAACGTTGGAACAAAGGTCAGTTTGGACGTCAGTGGGAAGAATGCGATGATATCCGTGAAAGAAAGAACTGGGATTTAAAAACTAATTTAGGTCGTGAAAAAATTTTTGAAGTTCGAAAAATTTATAATGATGTTACGTTCATTGATGAATTTTTGACGGAAGATTTTTGTGTCCGCAATCGCCTGTTTGTCTATAAGTTCAATAAGCGCACGGGTCAGTTTGAAGTGGATACGCGTGACTTTAAGGGAATTAAAGCAAAATTGCTTTTCCATATGACAAATTTTGGGCAACCCATCATTCGAATCGAAGATGCCAATTTTGAAAACCGTGGAGAATTGCTATTAACCCACTTATGGGAAGGCATTGATATGCAGCCAGATTACATGACGGAAACAATGCGGAATTTATTTTCTGTTTGGACTCGCCCTGTGAATTTGGTCACGGTAATGGAAAATGAAGCCTACATTTACCGCTACGATGGTAAAGAATTTTCACATAAAAAACTAGAAGGCGAACGTGTCGCACAGCCTTGAGTTTTCCAGTATTAAAAAAGTTACATCCCTTTAAAGGAAAGGCCTTTTTTCGTCAGTAAGGCTTTCAGGGCGTCGCGCTTATCGCCCTGGATTTCAATCACGCCTGATTTTTCACTGATCAGGTGTGTGCCTCCGACGCCACATTTGGATTTCATTTCTTTGGTCAGGTCTTTCAAGAAGCTTTCATTTTTTGGAAAACCTTCCATCACAGTGACGGTTTTTCCTCCGCGACCACTTTTTTCCAGACGAAAGATGACAGTAAATTTTCCAACAGCTTCTTCAGACCGGCATTCACAGTCCATCAACAAAAGTCGGCATCTGGGGCATTTTGCATTTTCTCGAGGATCTGTGGAATACACCAGACGGCGATCTTGACTCATGATCTACATCCTTTCAGGAGCCGGAATGCCCAATAGCCCCAATCCTTGTCGAAGGATTGCGCCCGTCGCAGCACTTAATGCCAAACGGGCATTTCTAAGTTCGGTGGATGAGGCTCCTGCAATGGGGCATTCATGGTAGAATAAATTGAATTTTTTGGCAGTTTCATACAAATACGTACAAACAGCCGAAGGCTTGTATCCTTCCGCAGCCAACATCACTGTATTTTGGAAGTGCATTAAATGTTGAATCAGGCGGTGTTCGTAAACGGTCGACAACAAAGACCAATCCACTTTTTCAGAGGATTGATATTCCAACTTACGCAATAAACTTTCAATGCGAGCATGAGAGTACTGAATAAATGGCCCAGATTCACCATCAATGCGAAGCCACTCTTTCATATCAAAGACAATTTTTTTATTGGAATCCATACGGAGCATTCCATATTTAATGGCACCTTGAGCAACTTGATGAGCAACTTTTTTTAATTCTTCCTCTGTCCAGTTTTCAGCATATCGACTCAAGAACTGTTCGCGAATGGTTGTTTCCATGGCTGAAACTAATTTCATAATGGGAACGATATTCCCTTTACGAGAACTCATCGCTCCATCAGGTAATTCAACGAAGTTATATTGTAAGTGATGACAATCCTTTGCTTGAGGAAATCCAAGAATTTCTAAAACGCGAAAAACTTGCTTGAAATGAAGGGCCTGTCGAGCGTCCACAACATAAAGGCTTTTTTCAATATGATGATCTTGAAATTTTCGTCGAGCTAATTCCACATCCTTGGTTGCATACAGGCCCGTTCCATCTGATTTTAAAAGCAAACAAAATCCTAAGTTGTCAGCGGAAAGATCCATACCGATCGCGCCCTCGGACTGAATCAGTTTTCCCTCTTGAAAACATTGACGAGCAAACTGAACAGAGGCTGCATCCACATCGGATTCCCAATACCACTGGTCAAATTCCACTCCGGCCCATGCATAGGTACTTTTCATCAATTCAATGGACCACTGCCGAGTTTCTTTCCATAAATCATAGTACTCACCCTGATGGGCTTCTAATTGTTTGAGTATCATTGTTAGCTGAGCACGATTTTCAGCTTCTTGAGGTGTTCCAACCTCATCTTCCAACTGCAAGTGTGCCTTGGAATAAATTTGACCCAACCATTCTCCACGACCTGTAGAGGGAATTGCTTCTTTGTTGTGATATTTTAAATACCAAAGGCATTTCGCCACATGCGTACCGACATCACCGGGAAAAGTCGATGTGATGACGGGATAATTTGAGTAGCGTAAAAGACGAACGATAGAATCGCCAAGGCAAAGATTGCGCATATGACCTACGTGCAATTCTTTATGTGTATTTGGCTGAGAATATTCAATCATCGTTTTCGGGTTGGAGTGAGTTAGCTCTTGTTTGAAGAGTTGGCCACTGCACGCCAAGGATAAAAACTTTTGACCCATAAATTCTTCAGTGAAAATAAAGTTCAGATAGGGTCCAAGAGCTTGAACTTTAGAAAACTCAGCGCATGCAGGGATACTTGTGGAAAGCTTTTGAGCCACAGCTGCTGGCGATTGCTTCAGTGCTTTGGATAGAATAAAGCAGCCAAAAGCAAGATCTCCCATTTCTGCTTGAGGGGGTTCTACTAACTGATGATAAATATCTTCTAAGCTTGGGGCTTGTGGTAGCTCCAGGCTAGATAAAGCAGATTGAATTTTTTCAGCGACATGTTTTCTTAAATAATCGTGTAAGTTTCTCATAAAGATCCTAAAGAAGTGTTCATCAGACAGCTTTGTCATAAAGCTCTGCGCGGGTCAAATTATTGCTTCTTCAGGTCTTTAGAACTTCAGATTAAATCTGTAGGAAGAAAAATTTTAAATTGGGTATGTGGAGCATCTGGGATAAATTCCAGCCGACCAAGGTTTCGGTCCATGATTTTTCTGGAAATCCCTAATCCTGTGCCCAGCGCCTGGCCAGTGCCTTTGGTTGTATAGAATAACTCAAACATATGTTCTGCAATTTCTTTAGGAATTCCAGTTCCATTGTCTGAGATACTGACAACAAAGTAATCATCCTGCTTTGCAAACTGCAATTTAATCCAACCATCGGGTTTGCGGCCAATTGCTTCCATGGAATTCAGCAGTATATTGCTAATCACTTGAGAAACCTGTTTGGGGCGAACGTTAACGTTGGGATCTTCAGGGAAGGGGTCAACTTGAATCCTATTAAATATTTGCGGCGCCTGTTCTTTGACAAAAAGAAGAGCTCGATCAATCAGCGAGCTTACTTTGACAACCTCAGCCAGATCGAAGGTTTCATCTTTAGCATAAGAGCGAAAGTGTTTAATTAGGATTCCTATTCGATCCGCAGTTTGAAGCATTTTTTCAGTGAATTGAAGGATGTCTTCACCTTCAAGGGTGCCTTTTTCAATTTTCTTTTTAACCAAAGACGCCTTGGATGTAATCACGGAAAGTGGATTGTTTATATCATGAGAAATTGCAGAAGCTATTTCGCTTATCACAAGACGTCGTAAGTTTTTATACCTAGATTGTTCGCGTTCTTTGATTGGACTGATGTCATTGAAGAGCATCAAAACACATTGGGATTGACCAAAGGGGATGACTTTATATTTACCGATAACTGGGGTCACACTGCCGCTAAAGTTTTTAATATAAAGGTCTCTTCCAAGCGGAGAATGATCCGAGGAGTTTTCAAAGCTCATAGTGCAATCGGCAAGGAATTCTTTAAGGTTGTGATTTTTTAATAAATTCACATCTTGAGTGTGAAATAACTCCAAAACTCGTCCATTGCATTCAAGTATTTGACCTTGCAGTGAAAGGATCATGGCGGCTTCAGGGATGTCGTTCAAAATTTCCACATTCAGGCTCATTTATTTTTTTACTCTCTTTCGTCGAAAGAAGTCCTTAAGTACCTGTCCACATTCCTGTTCAAGAACGCCGCCAAGAACTTCCAGGCGGTGATTCAATCGAGGATCTTGGGTCACTTTGTACAAACTTTCACAGGCCCCTCCTTTGGGATCCCATGCGCCAAAAACCAATCTAGGAATTCGACTTTGTACCAATGCTCCCGCGCACATCACGCATGGCTCCAGTGTAACGTACAGAGTGCAATTGTCCAGTCGCCAACGGTTTAATTTTTGCGAACCTCGATGAAGGCAAAGAAGTTCTGCATGACCCAAGGGTGTTTTTAGCTTTTCTCGAAGGTTGTAGGCTTGGGCGACAACCCGATTTTCTTGAACCAAAAGGGCACCTACGGGAACCTCGTCCATAGTCTGGGCCTTTTTGGCTAAAGCCAGGGCTTTTTGCATCCAATAAATATCGCTATGCATTACTTTTTCCTTTCATGCCATCAACATTTTCTTTGATATTGCTTGAGAATAGAACATTTTGCTATAGAGTTCTTTTCTTTTATCGCCATTCAGAGAGGTAGGTGATGTCCTGTGGCACTAGTAAAACTTAGAGACGGTGAAAGTTTCGAGGGAGCATTCCGTCGATTCAAGAAGTCTTGTGAAAAAGCAGGGATTCTTTCTGAAGTCAAAAAGCGCGAGCATTTTGAAAAACCCAGCGTTCGTTTGAAGAAAAAATCATTGTCAGCACGTAAGCGCGCAATGAAGAAAACTCGTCGTGGTGGATCTTCTGCAGAGTAATCTGCTGGAAAGAATATCATGACATCTATTTGAAAAGCTCACGTGGAAATCGCGTGAGCTTTTTTTCAACCCTCTGTACGAAAAGGTGAATCACCATGGAACTTCGTGAAAAAATAATGACTGATATCAAGCAAGCGATGCGTGACCGAGATCAGGTCCGCCTAGATTCTTTGCGCTTTTTGCAATCAGCAATTAAAAATCGTGAAATTGAACTTCGTCCCAATGCCATCACAGCTGAAGATGTCATGGGTGTTATCAAGCGTCTTGTAAAACAAAGAAAAGAATCCATCGAACAATATCAAGCAGCTGCTCGGCAGGACCTTGTTGACAAAGAATCCTTAGAATTGAAAGTTTTAGAGGCCTATTTACCTTCTCAGATGTCAAAAGAACAAGTGGAGTCCTTGGTCGCTCAAGTGATTGAGTCCACAGGGGCCAAGTCTGTGAAAGAAATGGGCGCTGTAATGAAGGAAGTTTTGGCACGCGCGGCTGGTACTGCGGATAACCGCATGGTCAGTGAAGTGGTGAAAGCCAAGCTTCAGTAAATAAGTTTATTTTGTAGATTGAGGAATGGTGGCTGAGTGAAGTTCTCGGTAGATTTTATTGAACGAGTACAAGAAGCCAATAATCTGGTCGATATCATCGGCCAGTACACTCAGCTGCGTCCCACGGGTACGGGTTTGATGGGAAGATGTCCCTTTCCAGACCATCCTGAAAAGACTCCAAGTTTTTCTGTTTCTGAGGCCAAGCAGGTATACCACTGTTTTGGCTGCCACAAAAAAGGTAACATTTTTACCTTTATTCAAACCTATTTGGGGATGTCCTTTCCTCAAGCCATCGAGTATTTGGCGAATAGGGCAGGGATTTCTCTTCCTGTCGAAGATAAAGCTCAATTCAATGAACAACAATTGAAACAGGAAAAAAAGAAACAGCTCTTTGCCGTTAATTTCGCTGCGGCGGAGTTTTTTCGAAAGCAATTATTAGCCCTTCCTGCGGATCATCCTGTCATTGAATATATGCAGAAGCGGCAGATATCCTCCGCCACTTCAGAAGCATTGATGATTGGTTATGCTTCTGAAGATTGGGATGCTCTTTATCATTATTTACAAAGTCAGGGTTTTTCTCCTTCTTTGATGGAGGAAGCAAAGTTAGTCAGAGCTCGTACGCAGGGGAAATCCGGCTATTATGATCTTTTCCGAGGTCGCTTGATGTTTCCCATTTTGGCCTTAACCGGAGAGGTTTTGGGTTTCGGTGGCCGAATCATTCTTCAGGGAGAGCCCAAATATTTAAACTCTCCTGAATCCTTTGTTTTTAATAAAAGCAAAATTTTGTATGGAATGAATTTATCTGCAAGGCATATTCGCGCCGAAGATACGGCTGTTGTTGTCGAAGGCTATATGGATTTTTTAGCTCTGTATCAAGCAGATATTCCCTATGTGGCGGCAACAATGGGAACGGCTTTGACAGAATTTCATGCAAAAAGTTTAGGTCGATTGACAAAAAATATTGTTGCACTTTTTGATGGAGATGAGGCGGGTCAAGAAGCTGCGGAGCGAAGTCTTCCCATTCTTTTGCAGGCGGGTCTTCATCCCCGAGGTTTTATTTTGCCCGACCAACAGGATCCAGATGACTACATTCGTCAGAATGGAGGAAAGGTTTTGCAGCAACAAATTGCTCAGTCTGAAGATTTGCTCAGAATCGTTTTTGCCAAGTGGATGAAGGGGTTTCGCGGTGCCGCTGCTGAAAAAATTCAAATTGCAGATAAGTTAAAGACGATATTTGCATGCATTCAAGACAAGCGATTGCGTCAGCTTTATGTTCAGGATTGTGCGCGTGTGATGGGTGTAGAACCGCGCTGGTTATGGGGAGCCACACATGATGTTGGTGGTTCGGCATCCTCTGATTCCAAAGGAAGTGGTACTGTCACTTCTTCGTCTGCCCCTTTGGGAACTCAGGGATTTTCCAACTCAACGAGCAGAAACTCAATGCCCTTACCCGCAGATCCAACGACAGATGAGCTTTTAACGCTTTCAACAGAAGCCCAGGTCGATGCCCCTGCGGTCACAACCTTAAAGAAAGCTCCACAGGTGGAGCTGATTTTGATGGGTTTGGTACTCAAAAGTCGTGCCAATTTTCAATTTTTCTTAAAGGAACAGATCATTCAGTATTTCACCGACGAAAATGTGCGAAAGTTGCTTGAATCTGCAGCATTGGTCTATGGACAAAGCCATGGAAAGTTTGATAAGTTGGTCAGTCTACTCACGTCTTTTGTTGACGACCCCGAGTTCTTGATCAAATTCGTTTTTCCGAATGGGGTCAATGCGGGGGATGGAGATAAGGACGATTTTGAACGGGAGGTTCGGCTCATCCAGGATTGTGTGAAAAGGGTTAAAGAAAACGCCTTGAAAAAAGAGCTGGAAAAACTGGCTCAAGACGTTCGAAAAAATCCTGATCCCATCAAGCTGATGAAGCTGGCGGAACTTCAAAAAGAGCGACTTGCTTTGCAAAAATAAGATTTGTTTTGTGGAATGAAATAACGGACGGAGATCAAATGAAGGTTTCAGGATCAAAAGAAGAGCCAGTGAAGACCTTGACTGTCGCCCAACAAGAAGCGCTGATTAAAGAAGAAATTCAGCGATTTTTGAAGTTGGCGAAAGAAAAAGCTAGTTTGGCGATTGAAGAAATCAACGAACTATTGCCAGTCGAGATCGTTTCTCCCGCTGTGTTGGATGCTTTCATGCAAGCCATGGAAGTCAACGGTGTTGTTATCACCGAACATTCTGATGCTGCTCGCGAGCGCGAAGAAGAATCTTCTTCTTTCATGGGGAATCCCGATGAAGAAAAAGATGAAGATGAAGATGAAGAAGAGGCCGAAGGTGAAGATGTTAAGGGGAATGACCCTGTTCGCTTGTACCTTCGTAAAATGGGAAGTGTTTCACTTTTAACTCGTGAAGGGGAAGTGGAAATTGCCCGACGTATCGAAAAGGGAGAACGAGAAATTGTTCGCGCCATTTTGATGTCGCCTATTGGAACTGTCGAAATTATCAACTTGGGTAAACGTCTGGATCAAGGACGTATCAAAGTAAAATCCATTTTTCGTGGACTTGAAGATGAAGACACTCAGTATGATGAAAAAGAGTATATCGATAAAATTCATGAATTGATTGGAATCGTGACAGCTTATCAAAAAGATGCAGCTGATTACTTCAAAGTTTTGCGCACTCAAGAAACAAATACGCCAGCACGTTTGGCGGCTTTGAAAGAATTGACTGTGTTGAACGATAAGTTGATGGCGAATTTTGAAAGCATCAATTTCAATCGTAAGACGATCAATCGTGTTGTGATCAAATTCAAAAACTTGTTGAATCGTGTGAATTTGCTGAAACGTCGTATTAAGGAAGGTATTGAACGTACTTTTTCAAAAGATGTGAATGCAATGACAGAGCGTTTGAAATTGATCGAATCCAATGAAAAAGAATTGGTCAAAATGACTCGTGATACGGGTCTTAGTTATAATCGTTTTAAATCCTATGTCACGACAGCTCAAAATGCAGAAGAGCGTTTAGCTCGTCTTGAGCGTGAAACGATGATGAATTTCATTTGGATTCGTGAAACCTACACAGCCATTTGGAAGGGTGAACGCGAAGCCGATTTGGCAAAATCTGAATTGGTGGAAGCAAACTTGCGCTTGGTTGTTTCAATTGCAAAAAAATATACCAACCGTGGATTGCAGTTCTTGGATTTGATTCAAGAAGGCAATATCGGTTTGATGAAGGCTGTGGATAAATTTGAATACCGTCGTGGTTACAAATTTTCCACTTATGCAACTTGGTGGATTCGTCAGGCAATCACACGTGCTATCGCGGATCAGGCTCGTACGATCCGTATTCCTGTGCATATGATTGAAACCATCAATAAACTTGTGCGTACAAGTCGCTTGTTGATTCAAGAATTAGGTCGTGAACCAATTCCTGAAGAAATTGCGGATAAAATGGATATGCCGGTGGATAAAGTTCGCAAAGTCTTGAAAATTGCGAAAGAACCTATCAGTTTAGAAACACCCGTGGGTGAAGAAGAAGATTCTCACTTAGGGGATTTTATCGAAGACAAAAAAGTGATCAATCCTGCGGAAGCAATTGTGAACTTGAACTTGGCGGAACAAACACGTCGTGTTCTTGCAACGCTGACTTCTCGTGAAGAAAAAGTTTTGCGTATGCGTTTTGGTATTGGTGAAGAAAGTGACCACACTTTAGAAGAAGTGGGTCAGGACTTCAAC
>CAZFSX010000034.1:0-14137 GCA_964522115.1 uncultured Pseudobdellovibrionaceae bacterium
CATCATATTTCTATGTTGATTTAAACCTCGGCTGTAGGGATTAAAAAAACCAACACCCAACTTGAATGGAAAAAACTGCCCATTATGCGTGTGTCCTGACAGCATCAAATCAAAACCCTGCTGTTCCGCTTGATGACAGCTTTTTGGCTGATGAGCCAATAAAATTTTATAACCCTTCCCCGTCCCTCGAGCTTCAGCTGGATTTGATCGAATTGACGAATCAAAATTTTCGACAGAGATATCGTGCACTCCTGCTAAATATAAATCAGGGGTCAATTGTACACCCTGATTCAACAAAGGCACAATCCCTGCTGTTTGAACAGCCTTCACCCATCCTTGATATCCCCACATATATTCATGATTTCCTGTCACATAGAACTTTCCAAGACGAGGATGAAGACTTGAAAAGTGCAGCAACTCTTGACCGTAATATTTTGAATCGCCATCACCAATATCTCCGGTGAAAACCAGAAGATCTGGTCGCAATTCTTGAATCTTCTTCACAACAGTTTTGATATATTTTTGTTTGATTACTGGTCCAACATGCAAATCACTGATCTGGACAATCTTCATTCCATCCAATTCTGTTGATGCAGATTCTGGTAAAGAAATTTTCGTTGTCAAAACAAATGGGCCACGAAGAGCCGTCCAAACCCCTAAGGAGTTGAATATCACTGCTAGAATCCAAAAAACCTGCGTCAGGATAAGTTCGTGATTTTGAAAATAATCAAAACCAATAAGAATTTGCTTTGTCACAGCTGCACACCACAAATGAATTACAAATCCCATAACCCAAAAGTTAAAAAAGACAAATCCTGGATTTGCATCTCCTTTACGAAATTGAATTAAGCGCAACAGTTGCAGGACAAAAGTTCCCCAGAAAAAAACAAGCGTTATGTTGAATTTCCATCCTGTCATCTGAAACGGCTGAATCAAAGCAAACCACACTGTCCCCCAAAAGACAAAGAGCACACCGATGACTAACGAAAAAAAAATCAAATAACGTCGCAGGTTCATTTGAGTTCCTTATGGAGTTTTCCAAGACATAGCATAGGATTCGATTTCAATTTTAGAAGCGAAGGGATCTTGTTGCAATGGGTTCCAAGTATCAATCATCACCGCGTACTCATTTGTATGAGTTTTCGTTGGTGTTTTCAACACAGCTTTTGGGTGTGGACCATGAGGAAATCCTGCTGGATGAAAACTCATCATCCCTGCATGTAAATTGTCACGACTAAAAAAATCTCCATCGTGATAAAAAAGAACTTCATCATAATCTATATTCTGATGATAAAATGGGACCTTCAATGCGTCAGGGTCCGACTCCAATGGTCTTGGAAGAAATGTACAAACAACAAAATTATTCGCAACAAATGTTGTATGAGCACTTGGCGGCAAATGAACTCTAGCACTCAACATGGGCATTAAATCATCCACATGAAGTGTGAACGGGAAAAAATCTCCTTTCCAGCCAACTGTATCAAAATAGGTTTGGCTGTATGAAAATCGAGTCATTTGATCCAATCGCTTCACTTGAATTTCTAAAGCACACTCTTTATGCGTTGCTAAATAATCCAACTGATCGCTCAATCTAGGCTTACCTAAAGCCGCAAGATCATAGAATGCATTTCTTCCAACCATGCCTCGGTCGGGTTCGCGGTAACTACTTTGCTTGGATTCGATGACTAAAAGTTGTGTCGCAGAACGTGCAAGAAATTGATATGTCACACATTTGGGAATTAGAATGTAATGACCTTTTTTATAATCCAACATCCCATACTCTGTCAGAATTTGTCCATGGCCTGCATGACAGAAAAACAAGGTATCTCCATCTGCATTCCGAAAAGCATACACAGAGTCTAATGTGCCAGGCTGAAACTTCTGCATGTACAAACCAACATCTTGATTAAATAGCAAGCGCTGCCAACGACCAGAATCGTCTTCTATGGGTACCGTATCATACATATGTGGCCGAAGAGGCCCTTGAATATCTATCCATCGTGTCGATGGTTTTTCTTTGATCAAATGTGATACCTGACCAAAAAAACCGCGACGCCCCTGTTCTTCTTCAAAATGACCTTCAGGAATACCTTTATGCCCTTGAGTGGTGGCTTTTCCTTGAGAATATTGGTGCATTACAAATACCCCCGCTGCTTTTGATCTCTTTCAATCGCATCGAACAGAGCTTGAAAATTACCTTCTCCAAATCCAAAATGATTTTTTCTTTGAATCAATTCGTAAAAAATTGGACCAATGATATTTTTGGTAAAAATTTGCAGTAGATAACCTTGATCATCCCCATCCACAAGAATGGCATTTTTTTGCAAACGATCTAAATCTTCTGTGATACCAGGAACTCGCTCTTTCAACATCTGGTAGTAAGAACCCGGAGGTGGTGTGAGAAATTCGATTTGATTTTTTTTGACAGCTTCTAAGGTTGTCACAACATCTTCTGTCAACAAAGCCAAGTGCTGTATTCCAGATCCCTTGTATTCATCCAAATACTCTTGAATCTGAGATTTTTTCTCGGTTGGTTCATTGATGGGAACAGAAAATTTCCCACAGGGTGATCTCATCACTCGCGATTGCAAACCGGTTTGTTTTCCCTGAATATGAAAATATCGAGTTTCTCGAAAGTGAAAAACTTTTTGATAAAAATCACACCACTTTTGCATTTCACCCACAGGTACATTATTGGTAAAATGATCGACTTCTTTAAGTCCTACTCCTTGAACAACAGACCGACCCAACAGCAAATGAAAATGATCTTGATACAACTCTTGCCGAAGCTGATCATCGATAAAATAGATCAGAGAATCTCCAATTCCGTAGACTGCAGGAAGATCCATGATTCCCTTGGATGCCACAGATCCTTCAAATGGACGTGCTCCATTTTTCACTGCAGTTTGAAAAGCCGTCTTTGCATTTTTAACTCGAAATCCTGTCGAGCAAATGGAAGGACCATGCAATTCTGCAAACTGAGATGCAAAACTTCCAGGCTGTGTATTTAAAATGAATCGAATATTATTCTGTTCATAAAGTGAAATTTGTTTTCCTGCAATGGTCGCTGTTTTTTGAAAGCCAAATTTCTCAAAGAGTTGATGAAAAAAGGAACTGGATGGTCCTGTGTATTCCACAAAATCCACACCATCTAACCCCACAGGATTATTTGCATCGATCGTTGACGTCCCCATAGATTTCCCCCCGTAGATTTAACTCTTTCACTGCCTTGAGGGGAAGGCAAGTTCGAATTCTTCATAAAACTGTGTCACGACAGGATCCACTTTGATTGAACTTTCTGTCCACGAGGTCAATTTAAGTCCTTGAGAAGTACGAAGGCGACTTAAAGCAACATAAGCCTGACCTGGTTCCCAAAGTGAACGCAGATCAACCCATAGATCATCTAAAGTAGCACCCTGGCTTTTATGGATGGTCGTCGCATAGGACAACACCAGTGGAAAATTAATCACGGATGCAATCACTTGCCCATCAGCATCCAACATGGAAAAGGAAGACTTTTCAACAGTCACATCTCGGCCATGCAGCTTTTCTACAATGATTTTATCAGGCTCACATTGGACAACTGTACCACGGGTACCATTGACCCATCGGCGTTGCGGATCATTTTGTAAAAACATCACAGAGGCTCCCTCTTTCAACTGCAGCAAATCGGGAACAGGTGACATTTTTTTGAGTGTTTCAATTTGCTTTTCTAATCCAAGATAAATCGAAGCTGATTCAAACATTTCTCCTGTCAGTTGCTGCAATCGCATTTGATTGAAAGACTCTGCTTGTGCACGTCGTGGAAAAAGCCTTGGCGCTGTGTCTGTAGGATCATGCTTCTGAAGTTTGGAATTCAAAAATTGGCGCACCTGATCCGTGACCTTCCCACGGCGAACATCGGCCAGCACATCTAAAAACAAATTTTCTTGGACACGTTGGTTATGATGCAACTGAAAAGGAATAAATCCTGAATTCTTCCAAGCAGAGGATAAAAAGGCCCAGGGTTTAATTTTCTCAGAACTGACGGGTGGCAACTGAGAAAAGTCTCCCACACAAATGACTCTTAAGCCTCCCCATGGAAGAGTGTTATTGCGTGCATGACGTGCTAAACTTTCTGCCGTTTCTAAAGCTTGGGAGCTGATCATAGAAACTTCATCGATAATCACTCCCTCAACCTGCCGTAAACGTTTCATTAATCGAGCATCAAGACTGGCTTTTTCAAAGGTTTTTTCAGGGCCACCCTCCATGATTCCAAGTCCAAAAAAACCATGAAAAGTACGCCCCCCAACCAGAACAGCGGCCGTCCCTGTGCTTGCTAAAATGGGGAAATCTTTGGAGTTCATGTCCTCCATAAAACAACGAGTGACGTAACTTTTTCCGCTGCCTGCACCACCTGTCAAAAAAATATTTTCTCCCGATTGCATAAGCTCCAAAGCCTGGAACTGCTCGGCCGTGAGCTCATTGCGTAGAGAACCGCTCTTTTTTGACATTTAGCACCACATTTCTTGAGATTGCGCATCACTTTTCATTCGTAGCATGATAAGCAAAAAGAATTCTAGTTTCAATAAAGAAGGAAGACCCCATGAATTCAAAAGTGTATGTCAATCGTACTCTGAACCTCAAACGTATCCGCTATATCGGTTTGGATATGGACCATACCTTGGTTCGTTATCACACTGAAGAATTCGAAAGACTTTCCCATTCTGTGATGAAGGAAAAGTTAATAAAAAATAAAAACTATCCTGAATCTGTTCGTCAGTTGGAATTCAACTATGATCTTGCCATTCGTGGCCTGGTGATTGATCGAAAAAAAGGAAGTCTGCTGAAATTAAACCGCCATAGTGCGATTCGAACAACCTATCATGGTTTAAAACCCATGGACTATAAAACACAGCAAAAACTTTATAAAAGTACCTATATCGATTTAGGCGATCGCGATTATTTGGCTGTGGATACAGCATTTTCAATTTCTTTAGCAACTTTATTTGCTCAAATTGTTGAACTTAAAGATAACGATAAAAATGGAGTTTTTCCTGATTATGCTGTGATTGCTGACGATGTCTTGTACGCACTGGATGAAGCCCATCGCGATGGTAGTTTGAAAGATGAAGTCAAAAAAGATCTTGCAAAATATATCATCAAGGATCCAGACGTTGTCGAAGGTTTAGAAAAATTCAAACGTCATGGTAAAAAGATTTTTGTTTTAACCAATTCTGAATACCATTACACCAAACTTCTGATGGACTATGCTATCACTCCTTTCTTGAAGGATCACCAATCTTGGACAGATCTTTTTGAGCTGGTTGTCACATTTGCTCAAAAGCCACGATTCTTTTACGATGACTTAAAGTTTTTACAAATCAATCCAGCTGATGGAACAATGACAAATTTGACAGAAAAACTTGGACCAGGTGTCTACCAAGGTGGTGGTGCTGGATTGTTCACTAAGGAACTTGGACTTGAAGCCGATGAAATTTTATATATTGGCGATCATATCTACGGTGACATCCTTCGTTTGAAAAAAGATTGCGGCTGGAGAACTGCCATGGTGATTGAAGAGCTTCAAAAAGAAGTGGATCGCAACCGTATGGCGGAACCTTTGAATCATGAAATCGAAATCTTGATGAAAAAGAAAGAGCCCATGGAAGAACAACTGACGGACTTGATGACTTTGAAAATTGAAAAAAGCAGTAAGTCAGATGAAGGTAAGATTGAAGAACTTCAAAAAAGTATTTCTGAAATTGATGCTCAGATCAGTACCTTGATTAAAAAACAAAATACTTTGTACAATGAGCACTGGGGACAATTGATGCGCGCTGGGAACGAAGAAAGTTATTTTGCTTATCAAATGGAACGCTATGCTTGCGTTTATATGGCAAAATTAGGAGATCTTCTTGAACTTTCTCCAAGAACTTATTTCCGAGCTCCACGTAAACTTTTGTCACATGAACTTTACTAATTTTATTCATCAATGGGGGACAGCATGGGTTTAGAATATGTTTTAGCATTTATTTTTATCATTTTAGGTGGCGGTATTATTTTATTTAATTCTATGCCCTCTTTTACTTTGTCATTGAAAGATCGCAAACACCAATCCCAAGATTTTTTACAAAAAAACCTTTGGGGTGCCATGGTCACATTGGCTGTGATTGTGGGAGCTTTATCCATGGTGGAAGAAGATAAAAATATTGAACTCACCGTGTGGGATAAAATCTGGCGCACCTATATTGGTCGTGGACTTTTGATTGTTCTTGGTGTGGGTTTTTTTGGATTTGGATTTCGTCTATTTTTAAATCTTTTGAAAACTTAAAATTTTTGATCAAGGTCGGGGACTTTTTTGACAACACATACCTTAGCTAAAGATTATTTTCTCCGCTGCCAAATGAGGCTTGTGGCCCTACGCACTCTTTTTCATCAGGGGGCATATCCTGATGTTGTTCGAGAAAGTCAGGAAATCATAGAGTTACTCTTGAAGGGCTTTTTACGTCATCACAAGATTGACCCACCAAAGTGGCATGATGTTTCTCAAATTCTTGTGGACAACGCCACCTTATTTTCACCTCAAATTCAAAAGTCTCTTCCTGAATTAGCTGAATTCTCCAAATATCTTCGTCGAGAAAGAGAAAATGCTTTCTACGGGGAAGATGATTTAATCCCCCTTGAGCACTATGATGAAAAAACAGCTGAAAAATGCCTACACAAAGTTGATATGTATATTCAACTTTTTCAATCTGAGTTTCAATGAATGACCAGATCAGAACTACAAAGTCTTATTCAGGATTGGATAGAAGCTAAAGAAACTCAGCCCCTTTTAAAGGACATTGTTTCTATCATCCAATTTGGTTCAACAACCAAAGAGTATATAAAACAAACGACAGATGTTGATCTTCTTGTTCTTTTTAGAACAATCCCTGAGGGAAGTCTGGAAAGGCATTCCATTTTGACTCCCATTGAAGATTCATTAAATTTTCAACTCAACAAAATGAAAGACCATCAGCTTCATACATCCATAATAGCGAAAGATGTTCGAAATCTTCAAAATGTTCTCCCTATTTATTTAGACATGGTTGAAGACCATCATATCTTTTTAGATTTGGAAGGGCATGGGCAAATGATTTTGGATAAAACAAAACGATGGATGCTTCGTCATGGTTCGAAAAAAATTCAGAAAGGCTTATTATGGTATTGGATACTGGATACAATAAGCCCACCTGGTTCCGACGTTGATTTCAATTTCGATAAGTAACCTGCATTATTTCAGCAAAAATAAGTAATCTCGATTTCCAACTAATTCCAATTGACCAAACATCTGATTCTTTTTGGAGAACCCTTTTCTGGCCCGGAAACGGGCTGTTTGTAAAATACGACAGCCTAAATCGGAAGTTCCTGTCTGATCAGCAGCCCCTGCCGTGCAGGGTAAAACCATTTCAGATTCCTGGTCTGGACTTTGTGGATAATTCACAAAACTCAAACTGACAAAATCTTTGTTCTTTTTAAAAAAGGACACTGGGGATTCTTTCACAATTGTTGAAGTGAAAGCATTGGGTAAAAGAACTAATGTACGTCGAGCACTTTCGAATATCGGAGACCATGAAGGTAAGTTTTCATGTCGAAAATCTGCAGTTTGTGTGCCCGGGACTGGAACTTCCAAAAGGCCTTCTTGCACCCAGATATCTTGATATTTTAAACTGTCAGGCAATACGTTTTGCAATTCTAAGATAGCTTTCAAATGCGAAGAAACGCCTGGATCTAAGCCAACGACAAGTAGATTTTTTTCTTGATACTCTTTTTGTAAGGAAACCTGAAGGGCATGAGCGACAGTAGGAATGTCTTCAAATTCACTCCACTTGATTTTCATCACAGACTTCGGCTGCAGTCCCGTCATCAAAAATAAAACCACACTACCAATCACAATCAATGCTACAAAATAAAAGGGAATATATTTTTTCATAGGCGAAAACCTACCGCGCTCATCGTGCTCTGGCAAGAGCAGAACACTTCGGCAGTTGAAGATCTTGTCTGAGTCGACTCAACAAAGCCTCGTTTGTCACGGCCTGGCTCATTTCACTGGTAAACATTTGATGCAAAAAATTATGCCCATGAGCTTTCATTTCATTGAGGGCGTCTTGAGCTGACCAACAATCGAATAATTGACGATAAAGGGCAATGATCATCCCCGTTCGGTCTGCGCCATGGGCACAATGGATAAAAATATTTCCATAAATTTGTGGAGACTGAAGTATCCACATCACTTCCCTGACGACATAGTATTGGTTATTCAGAATTTGTTTTGGGTCAGCGATAAGATCTGCATCTGCCCCAATTTCCATCATCGAATCCAGGGGCGCTGAAACAAAGCCCATTCCATGGTCAGCAACCATCTTTTTTTCGGCATTTATTTCATCAGGATATTCGCCCTTTTCGAACCAATCTCCCGTATGACCTGGCAGTTGATTCACAAAATCTCCTCCCTGAAGATTCACAACCGTCTGAATACCAATGGCTTTCAAAGCCATCACTTCTTCTTCATTGATAGGCCGAGCACCACGAGAAACACGCCCCTCTGTCACGATATGAAAATTATCCACAGGATCGGCAAAACTGAGAAAAGAGATCAAACTGAATTGAAAAAAAACAAACCATTTCATCGGACAAACTTACTCCTTTGTTCTAAAACGAGCAAGTTGTTCAAAGCCTCCAAAGCGCCCTTTAGGGGCAAAAGTTTACCCTACCCTTGGACGTATATATTAGAAATCATTATGGAGTAAAATCTATTCAATTATACTTTAGTATGGAGTAAAATACAGTTGACTATATTTTACTCCATACTTCATAATTACTTATTATGCGCATTCGTCGATATCTTGAAGACCAAATTCAAAATGACCTTAAGGAAAAAATGGTTTTTCTTGGCGGCCCCCGTCAGGTTGGTAAAACATTTCTAACCAAGCAATGGATTAAAAAATCGTCTCAGTATCTCAATTGGGATAACTCTGAAGACAAAAAAATTTTGCTCCATCATAAAATTGATCCTTCTTTGAAATTAATTATCTTAGATGAAGTTCATAAATATAAATTCTGGAGATCTTTAATTAAGGGATTCTATGATAAGTATTTTCCAGATTTAAATTTTATAGTCACGGGATCCGCTCGTTTGGACTACTTCCGTAAGGGAGGAGATTCTCTGGTTGGTCGCTACCACTACCTTCGTCTACACCCCCTGAGTGTCAATGAGATCTCTAAAAAACCAACTCACGAAGATGTACAAAACTTACTTCAGTTTGGTGGCTTTCCAGATGCTTTTGTCAAAAAAGATGCCGTACACCATCAAAGGTGGCAACTAGAACGAACATCCCGCATTATCCAACAGGATCTTCGTGATCTTGAAAATGTTAAAGATATTTCATTGATTGAGCTTCTTGCTGGAGCTCTAAAAGACAAAGTCGGGTCGCCCTTATCCATCAAAAGCTTTCAAGAAGATCTGCAGGTCTCTCCCGTGACTATCGAACGCTGGGTTCAAATTCTAGAACGCATTTACTTTTGTTATCGCATTAGTCCTTACGGAGCCCCCAGAATTAAAGCTGTGAAAAAAACTCAAAAACTCTACCTCTGGGACTGGTCTGAGGTTGAAGATTTAGGAGCAAAATTTGAAAATTTAGTGGCTAGCCAACTTTTAAAATTCTGCCATCACCAGGAAGACACCCTAGGGTTAAGAACAGAACTTCGATATTTCAAAGATGTTGTCACTGAAAAAGAAATTGATTTTATTGTTCTACAAAAAGGAAAACCTCTTTTTGCAGTTGAATGTAAAACTGGTGACCGAGAAATATCCAGCTCTTTTGTTAAAAATTGTCATCGCCTAAAAATTCCAAAATTTTACCAAGTTCATCTTGGAAAAAAAGAGCATGGACTAGCTGAGTATGGGAGAGTTGTACCTTTTTATAAATTCTGCCAAGAAACAAAAATGCCCTAGAGCTCTAGTTAAGAAATGAATACTTTTCGCAAGTACATGACGACTTGAACTCAATGAATTTACCCCAAGTAAGGCAAGCAGGGTGCTTGGCCTAAACGAGAGGGTAATGTTCGGCCAATTTTTTCGCCCAGCCAGTGATTCAGTTGGAACAGTCCATTTAGATCAATACCTGTTTTGAGTCCCATACCCTGAAACATATAGACTAAATCTTCTGTGGCCACATTCCCTGTTGCGGCGGGAGCATAAGGACACCCACCCAACCCCCCAAGACTGGAATCAAATGTTCGCACTCCCAATTGATAAGAAACCAAAGCGTTGGCCACAGCCATTCCACGAGTATCATGAAAGTGACATGCGATCTTTTCTAAGCCAACTTTGCGTTTGATCTTCTTCAATAAAATTTGCACCTGATGAGGTTGAGCCACACCAATCGTGTCTCCGATGGAAACTTGATAGACTCCCAATTTCAGCATTCGCTCCGTCAACCTGACGACCTGATCAGGATCTACCTGACCTTCAAAGGGACATCCAAAGCAGGTGGATAAATAACCACGAACTTTGATTTTATGCTTTTTTGCTATCTTCATTACAGGAACAAATCGTTCAAAGCTTTCTTCGATGCTGCAATTGATATTACGTTGGGAAAAAGCCTCTGTGCTGGAAGCAAAGATGGCAACCTCTCGAATTCCCGATTCTACGGCATCCATCATGCCTTTTTCATTCGGAACTAAAGCAGAAAAAAAAAGCTTTTTTTTCTGCAAGGCTGGTTGATATTTTTTTTGAACGGACTGAATAAGCTCCTGAGATCCTGCCATCGCAGGAACCCACTTCGGATGGACAAAGGCCCCGACCTCAATTCTTTGAACACCGGCAGAGATCAAACGATCAGCAAATTCTTTTTTTGTTTGTAAATCTAGAATTTGTTTTTCATTTTGCAAACCATCGCGCATCCCTACTTCGACAATTTGTATATCTAATTTCATCCATCCATCCTTGCAAGAATTTGACCCAAGCTGACCTGATCTCCGACCTGCACTTGAATGCTGGCCACAGAACCCTTTGTTTCCGACTTCAGTGTGTATTCCATTTTCATGGCTTCCATCACAAGAACAGGATCGCCGACTTGGACAGAATCGCCTAATTTTTTTAAAATTTTTGTAACCTTCCCAGGCATGGGTGCTGCGATTTCATTGGATTGAGTTCCTGCGGATTGCACACGTCGAGTTGATTTTTTTTGTGGATGATCAAAAACAAATGTGCGCCCCTGAAAATGAAACCACAGTTGATCTTGAATCACCTGGGCTTGAATACGATAGGTTTCACCATGATGTTGCAATTCAAGTTCCATGTTAAGCCCCTCTCCATGGTCTTTGCCAAGGCGATGCCTGAGCATTGAAGGATCCCTGAGATGAACCGTTGGAAGAGCTGGATGATCCCAAGGCCTTCCACGCCAAATCTGCCAAAGATTTTTCTTTCAAACCAACTTCAGGTGCAGACAACGCATGTTGAAAATGTGTTTCAATAAATCGCGTTGTCATTGTTCCTATCACGAACTCAGGATGTTGCAGAATCTCTAACAAGTAAGGAATATTCGTTCGAACACCAAAAACAACACTGTCTGCAAGCACACGTTTCATTTTCTGAATGGCACGAGATCGCGTCTCATCCCACACAATCACCTTAGCAATCATGGGATCATAGTAACTGGTAATTTCATCACCTTCTTCAAATCCATACTCAAAACGACGACCCGGCCCTTCGGGCCAAATCACAGTCCCTAATTTTCCTGTGCTGGGGATTCCCCCCAAATAGGGATTTTCTGCATAAACACGACATTCAATGGCGTGCCCACGAGAAACAGCAGGAAGCTGAGCCGGAAAAACAGGACTGCCTTCTGCCGTCAAAATTTGAGCTTTCACTAAGTCCACTCCCAAAACCATCTCGGTCACAGGATGTTCCACTTGCAGTCGAGTATTCACTTCCAATAAAAAGAATTCTTGATCCTGCAGCAAAAATTCAACAGTTCCTGCTCCTTGATAGTTGGCAGCCTTTGCAATTTTCACAGCAGCTTGACCCATTTTTTCACGCAATTCATGAGTCAATGATGGAGACACGGCCTCTTCAATGATTTTTTGATGACGACGTTGAACAGAGCATTCGCGATCCATTAAGTGCAGAACGCGACCACTGGCGTCTCCGAAAATTTGAAATTCAATGTGCTTCGCTTTTTCCAAGTATCTTTCTAAAAAAACTTTCGAAGAACCAAAGGCCGATAAGGCTTCCCGTTGTGCAGATTCAATTTGCTCCCTTGATTCTGAAGCGGCACGAATCACCTTCATCCCTCGACCACCACCACCTGCCGCGGCTTTGACAATGCAGGGGTATCCAATTTTTTCTACTTGCTGACATAAAAAATCTAAATCTTGTTGGTCACCTTGATATCCTGGAACCAATGGCAAACCCAGTTGTTCAGCCAATTGCTTACAACGAACTTTATCCCCCAACTGACGAGTTGATTCTGGAGAGGGTCCTACAAAAATCAAACCTGCATCCTGACAAGCTTGTGCAAAATCTGCATTCTCACTGAGAAATCCAAACCCTGGATGAATTGCTTGTGCTCCCGCCGCCAAAGCCCCGTTGATGTTGGCAGAAATATTCAAATAACTTTCATTCGTAGGAGCTGGTCCAATGCAAATTTTCTTATTTGCCATTCGATAGGCACGAGAATTTTGATCCACATCCGAATGCAAAAGAACTGTTTCAATGCCTAGCTCTTCACAGGCTCGAATGATACGTACCGCAACTTCTCCGCGATTTGCTATCGCTAAACGTTTGATCTCTTTTCGTTTCATTCTGGCCTCCAACTGGGAGTGCGTTTTTCAAGGAAGCTTTGTAGACCTTCTTGCCCTTCAGCGCTGACTCGTCGTTCAGCTATGACCTGGCAGACATGTTGCTTTTGATCTTCCATGGATTCCGAAGGCAATTGCATCAAAAGTTTTTTTGTTGCTCGCACAGCTTCTATTCCCACTTGACGATAATTTTGCAAGCGCTCCTGAACCATTTGATCCAATTGTTCTTGGTTGCTAGCCACAGCATGCACTAATCCACCTTGCAAGGCTTCTGCGGCAGAAAAAATACGAGCGGAAAGCATCCAAGGTGTCAACCATGCTGCAGAAACTTTACGTATTAAGAACGCACTGATCACAGCTGGTGAAATTCCCAATTTCACTTCACTGAAACAAAATTGCGTGGAATCCGTGGCAATGACTTCATCACAAACAGCTAAAAGGCCCAAAGCTCCACCAAAAGCGGCACCATGAACTTTACCCAAGACAGGAAAAGGGGATGTCGCAATTTCATCAAACATCGCATACAAAACTTCAGCGTCTTTTTGATTTTGCTGAAAAGAATACTGCACCATTTGCTTCATCCATGACAAATCAGCGCCAGCACAAAAAACTTTTCCTTGTCCCTGTAAAACAGCAAGACGAATTTTCTTTGTCTTTAGATCAGCAAATGTCTGGGTCAATTTTTGAATCATCACCGGATCAAAGGCATTGCGAAGTTCAGGGCGATTTAAGCTAACCCATGCAATCTCATTTTCTAGGCGGACTTCCACACTCATTGGCATTTCCTTTACATACGGAAGACGCCCTGGCTTGCAGGACCCCATTCCTTATTCAAGCTGGCAGCAATTCCCAATCCTAAAACTTGGCGAGTGTCTGCTGGATCAATAATTCCATCATCCCAAATTCTTGCCGATGAAAAATAGGCGGAGCTTTCTTTTTCATATTTTTCCAAAGTTGGCTTTTTAAATTCAGCCTGTTGTTTTTCATTCATCACTTCGCCCTTGGCTGCCATTTGGTCCATTTTCACAGTCAAGAGAACATTGGCGGCTTGTTCTGCACCCATCACGGAAATCTTTGCATTGGGCCACATCCACAATTGGCGTGGTTGAAAGGCTCTGCCACACATTCCATAATTTCCGGCACCGTAAGACCCGCCTATCACGACCGTAAATTTGGGGACTCGAGCATTGCTGACGGCCATCACCATCTTGGCTCCATGCTTGGCGATACCTTCATTTTCATATTTGCGACCCACCATAAAACCAGTGATATTTTGCAAGAAGACCAAGGGAATTTCCCGCTGCTCACACAG
>CAZFSX010000035.1:0-13998 GCA_964522115.1 uncultured Pseudobdellovibrionaceae bacterium
GCCCCTTCGGTTGGGCCACCAAATCTTCTAAATCCTCCATAACATGCTTCAATGACATGCGGTCGGGTCCCACCCCATCTTTATCATGGATATGCTTCACCTGCACAATGATGGCTTCCGCATCATCATTCGACGGTTTTGCTGAATCATACATTTTTAAATTCAAAGCTTTGAAAAGAGTTTCAAAAACAAAAGTTTTTCCAGAACCTGTTCCTCCGTAGAAGATAAAGGATGAAGGAACGGAACGTCCTGAACTAACAGGTCGAGTTTGACTTAAAACCGTGTGAATCACACGTCGTTTTAAATCACTGGATCCATCCATCCCTGCTTCACGCCACTCTTGAACAAATTTTTCACCTTCTCGCATCCTTCTTAAAGGATCTGTGGGGGGTTCATTGTCAGGATTAATGGGCAGAGAAAAGACATGGGGAAAAAATCTTTCAATGTAGGATTTCGTAATTTTTCGACCACGACGCAATTCTTGATCTTCCAAAAGTTGCTGGTGGAATTTTACAAAGACATTGATGAAGGCTTCCGTTGACTCAAGTTTTTTCGATTCTGCAATTTGATTGGTGCGGTTGACAATGTGGTACAACAACTGTCGTCGTGCATCTCTGGATCGTTCCTCGACAGGACGTGTATCGTCTTGTTTCGCCGTTTCTTCCAATTCAAAGATATAATCCAACATTCGCACTTCGGGTCGTTGAAACATGGAATCCAACAAGTCATACTTAATTGCATCCGATGGTGGTTCCAAACGTACAATTTCAACATGATCCTTCAAGTGAAAATATCGACTTTCCAGTTTCATATCTTGTTCAATTTGGTCCAATTCGTTCTGGGTTCCAATCAAGATCGTCGCATATTGACGTTGGAAGGATTCTTCAAATTTCCAATCCTTTCCAAACCGAGGAATGATGCGATTTCCTTCTGAAGCAATCATCCACATCAGATGTGGTTCAACCTTATGCTCATCGACTTCCGCTGTGGACTTATCCACACCTTCAATTTCCACAGAGTTTGAATTTTGTTCAAAAATATCTGCAGATTTCTTGATATCATTCCAAGTATAGGGATCTGAATTCCCAGCATCCAACTTAGGACGTCCTGCCGCCACAATATTTTCAAGTGTGCCATACAAAACCACGTTGCGAACTTCGCCCATGGCCCTCATCGAAGCGAAGTTTTTTAGAACATCGGGCTGAGACTTTTTTTCAACCGTATCGAAGCCCATTTTAAAAACGCTCAATTGGTTATTCTTATAACTCCAAGCACCCGCGATGTTGGGATTTGCAGACAACCAACGTCCTAAAACCAATTTTTCCATCAAAGGCTTTAATCCTTCTGGAACAATAATAATTTTTTGTTTTCCTTTTAATTCTCCAACTGCGGCACTTTGAAGAGTACGATCAATCAAAGGAAAAATCTTTTTTTCTTCGGCCGATATTGGGACTTGAGCGACCCTACGAATTTCTTTGGAAGCCTTTGGTGACTTCGCAGGAAGAAGTGTCCAGCTTGTTGTATGAAACTGATGATTCAAATAAAATTGATTAAAAATACCCGCCGCTTTTTCTTTATTAAAATAGGTCTGCAAGCGATCCCATTCATCCAAGGTTGCAAAAATCACCATTGGCACAGATGGGGAATAGTTTTTATTTGATGAATACTCAGGAAGAGTTTTTGCTTTTCCATCTGTTGCCAACAACAGCAGACGACTGGTGTAGGCCTTGATGGATTCTGTCCCTTTCTCTGATGCGTCTTTGTCCTCTTGAAACATTTGAAAACCATCGTGTTGAGCATAGTCTACAACCAATTCAGACGTGTTCATCAAGCTGGCTGCATCCACAAACAACATTTGAGCATTCTTATTCGCTGTTTCAGATATCTTTTCTAATTCTAAAACAACTTCGGAAGATGTCGATGTAATATCAAATGTAAAAAAGTTAAATCGTCGATTGTTTTTGAAATCAATAGAAAATGGAGATTCAACTTCCGCCAACTGATAGGCCATTGCCTCGATCAGCTGATTTTTTTCTTCAGTAGAATTTAAAAGCACAACCTGTCTTTTTAAATGATTTTTTCTTTTTTCAGGATCGCTGAAACCAAGAAGAAAGGACTTAAAATGAGGATTTGCCTCAAACACAGGAATATCTTTGTCTGCATGATCTTGTTGCCATTTTTTCCATTGTCTCAACGAATCATCGATTCGATGAAATCGCTGAAGCAATTCAGGACGACTGTGAACTCCCCATCGTCCAACAGGCAAACCAAAACCTGAGCCTATCCCTTCATAAACTTCATCCATTCTTAAGCGAACAGTGGAATCATTCAACTTCAATGGTTTTTTAGGATCTGCCAATCTCTGGACTGTGAAACCAGGACTGTCTTTCGAAACAGTGGGATCAATGATCCAATAAAAATCCCCATTGGCATCACTCTTCAATCTTTCCTTCACATCCCCTAAACTAGCTGTTCCTTCCAAAATCCCTTCTATTTGACTTGAAAGAACATATTTATTGATGCGTTCATCTGAAGAAGCTGTCGCTGTATCAAATTTATCCATCCTCATCGTGAAATGATGTGTGTGAATTCGAATGATGTCTCGCCCCTGAGCCGTTGGATCTGTGGCTTTCACAAACGTCAATAAAGTAAAGGAATTTTCTTTTAATCTTTTTCCCTGCACAATTTTCATCGCAACGATGTCTTTCACCGAATAATTTTTAGGGTGAAAGCTCAGCATCAATGGAGAAATCGAATAGGCAAAAGCTGAAGCCGGAGTCACGACCACTGCAAGATCTGTGGCAACGGCCAATTCAGACTTCTTACTTGAATCCATTTGTAAAATACGATCCTTACTGTAAGGAACAACGTACACATAGCTTTCTGGAATGGCTTTTGATTCCAATTCGAATTTCAACAGGGCTGAATCCAAAAAATACTTATCTGGTGATTTTCGTGCTCTTTGAAAAGCGATATTCCCTGACTCCCAATGTAAGACCTTATTTTTATCTCGAGGATCCAAAAGATAAAAACCGCTGACATCCAGGGCCGCACCATCAGCATCGTACTGACGATAAACCATAAAATCTTTGACTATGGCTACTTCGCTGACATGATCAATAAAAACTTCTGCAGGTTCTTTCTGTGCAATTGGTTTTTTCAAATTGATATGTACTTTGCGACGTCCCCCTTCAATACTGCGTTTGTAGGCATCCACACCTTGGGTTTTAACAGAGCTATCGAAAGCATAAAAACCGTTGGAATTATGGATACGTGCTCGAATCTCATCTATTGTGACAAACATAGGAAGCAGTCGTTCTTGCTTCACAAGAGTTAATTCATTTTGGGCATCACCCTCTTTGTTTTTTAAAATATAGACCAGAGTTTCTTCTTTTTTCTGCTTCGACCGATAGGAGGCAAACAGATACAGATAAGCTGTACCTTGATAAGGAACAACTTCCGACCAAAAATTGAATTGTTTGAAATCTTTTAGAGGTAAATTTAAGTTCACAAACCGAGGATCTGAATTGGAAGAACTTGCAACGAAATAACCTTGACTTGTTCCCTGCTGTTGAACGCCCAAAAAGAAACCGCCAACACCCACGGAATCTCCTGTTGGATAAGTCAAATATTCGTGAGCGGAAAGAGAATCCACTCTTCCTTCTAAAAATCGCGTTGTTAAACGTGTGTATTCGGAAAAACTTGGTTGCCGTGGATCAAGTAGTTCTTTTCCTCTCACGATATGGATGTACCACTTTGAACTGATGGGATTAAAAGCTTGAACCAAATAGGCGGAACCATCGGGAGTTGGAAGGGTCTTGATTATTTCAATGGGTATACGATCAAGACTGGTTTTTTTATCGATAAAATCATAAGTTGGAATTCCCTGGGAACTGACCGACGGAAGATTTTCTGAAAATAATGTTTTGTAGTAATCAGCAATCAAAGTTCTCCAACGATCCGTCAAAGGATGTTTTCCTACTTCATTCAACTTTGAGTGCAACTGCTGAACGATCAACGGAGCAAAAATACGAGGTTCATGTTCAGACAGAATCAATTTGGCCAATGTTTTTTTCGAATAGTATTCGTAGGATATCACTTGGGACTTCTGATCAAGAAGAATGGTCTTATCTGCTTGATGCGCAACGGAAACCAGGAAGGTCAATCCTGTACCCATCAGATGAGGTTGATCGATAGAGAATAGGAAGGACTGATAATCAATACCATCTTTTGTTTTTCTTGCAGGAAGTGCAATCGACTGAATTTTATCAATCGAAGGAATTATTGGTACCTGAACTTTCTGTGCCGATAATATATCGATCATCGGAAAATCTTTACCATCCAAGACAATGATCGTCGGCTTTGTTTTCGCAGACGTTTTTCTTGCCACAAGGTGAATTTTACCATCTAAAACCAAAAGTACAGGTGAAGTTAAATCCGCATCACTTCCTAAGTAACTGACATGATGAAGAACCCCATTGAATCCGCGATGGGCCCCCATCACGTTCCCCTTCACAAGCAATTCCAACTTTCCATCTTGTGGATCAATGGAATATAGACCAGGAGTTTCCGAACTTGTCTTGCTGTCATCTTTTAAGACAATTTCATAAACATCCTGGCCAGTTTTTGTATGCTTAATACTTTGAACACTGTTGGCTTCTGCGGGATTTATCAGCCCGCAGAAGATCAAACCTGTGATGGGAACTAAAAACTTTTGGAACATAAAGGGTCCTCAAAATTCAAAATCTATTTTTGATGTTGTTTCTTTTCCATTTGTAAACGACCAAAGAAGACAACGGCATCACGGAAGGACGCTCGGTTATATCCATACCTAGACAATCGCGCTTCCGCTTCATTCACTTCTCGGACTAAACCTGGATCATTATTACGCCCTTCGTAGTAAGTGCGGAATCGACTCAAACTGTCGGTTAAGTCCTGCTCTGTGTCGATCAAAAATGCACGAACGGCTTCCAAAAGCTGAGGGTCTCTGGATACTCCACCACGAGCATTTTTAGCATGTTTCAATAAGAAACTATCTTTGAATTCTCGATGATATAATTCTTGATACTTCCTTTTAATTTTTTCCCAACGCTCGAATTGAATTGGATGTTGAATCCCGCCGTCTGCAATCCATACAGTTGCATCTTCATTTTCTGTACGAGCAATAATTTCGTTTTCGATCGTATCATACAAACGATCGGCTCGTTCACCATCACCTGAAACGATATTACGAATATCTTTATAAAGTTCTGGCATTATGAAAGCATCTTTTACAATTTGGTACCGATTTAAAAGTTCCGTACGAGACATTCCTGGAGTAATAAAACTTTTAACTCTCATTTTCTCCATAAATGCTTCATCAACAATTGCAGGCGTCAAAGTTGACTCGCCTTTTTCATGAGCCAATGCAATCGCTTTATTCAACCACTCTATCGTTTCGCGAGATCCTAATCCTGCAGAGCCCTCATCGAGTAAATCTTTGACTTTACTAAGATCTGCTCTCACCGCATCTCCAGGATTTCTTCCTAGAAAAACATCCAAACGAGATTTAATGTTAGTATAAAAAGCACGGTTGGCTGACATATCTTGAAGTTCACCTGTAAACTTAGCAAACTTATCATCTCGAACTTCGATTCGAGATGCAGATGCAACTAATCCAATAAACTCAAGTGCCTGAGGTGAAATCAGTATCTGATCATTCATATGTTTAACATACAAGGCATAACGATTATGAGGTCCCAATTGAATCGGATTATTCACCCCTCTTGGTAAAGGAATAACTTCGTTAATTTTCAACGGGACAATCGGTGACTCTTGGATATGACCAGACTCATCCTTTGATGTTTCCAACGACCTCATTTGAAACAAATGAGTTCCAACTCCTATGATTGCTGTTTTTGCTATATCATAAGGGTGTAAATCCCAACGGAATGGAATTTTGATCATTCTCGATAGCAATGCTTGAGTTGGCCCAAGAGATGCCGCATGTTCCAACGATTCATCATTTGCAGCAAAAGCTAAAAGGACATTCATATTGACAGCTGGTCCTGTGTCAGTTTTAGCAATTTTATTTTGAATTAACTCAAGTAATAGATTTAAAAAATCCTCTGGATTTCTAAATACTTCATCTGCTATCAAAGCTCGACCATGAGACAAAAGTATTTCCCCAACAAAATTATACGCTAAAGGATTATTTGCCTGATAAACCATCTGTTTACGAATATCCTCCGAAACAAAAAGCTTTGAGTAATTTGGATTGTTCGGCAATGCGGGAAGGACATCTGGAGGCGGAGACTCCAGGCTTCCACTTGTATTTCTTCGATAGATTCGAATATGCTTAGAGAGCGTTGAGAGATATTCTTCTTTCGTCAAATCAGAAATTTCAATTTCTCTATTCTTAATCTCTGGGAAATAAAATTTAAAAACTGCATCCATAATTGCAGCTGCTTGATACGATGGCTTCTTCCAGGCAATGAGTGGGAAACGAATTTTTTGTGAAATTGCATTTTCCATTTTCCTCAAGACCTCTTCTTGCATATCTTCTCGCAACAAAACAAATGGAGAATCATTCAATTGATCTTTATAGATATCATCAATGTATTCTCCCGCCATCTTGGGTAGCAATGGTTTTGTCCCTGGAATCTGATCAAGACCAATCCATTCAAAACTGTACTCGTAGAACTCGGGGTCTTTCTTTAATTGATAATCTAAAATCCTATTTAAAATCTTAAAAATTTCTGTTTTTCCAGTTCCTGCTGGACCTAATAAAAGAACAGACTTTCCATCTCGCGCACCCATTGCATTCGCAGCTATGCTGTTAACAATTGTTGCAACTTCACTGTACTTAGAGGCCATCATAATATCCGCCGTAGCCGGATGCTCACCATAAAGAACAGGATACATCTTCATTTTTTTGACTCGATACTCTGGATCCAAAATTTCCCGTGGTGGAACTAGATTTAAAAGTCGATAAAACTTTTGCTCCGCCTTCATGACTGTTGATGGGTGAAGATAAGCAAGATTCTTCGCAGGATCATCCTGGAAAAAATCTTCCAACTTATACTGCGCCAAAGTCGCTTTCCGTCGCGGTTCTTCCTTTGCCACAGCCGTTTTCTCTTCGCGCTCTTTCTTTGTTGCCTTCTTTTCCTTTTCTGCCAAATGTTCAGGCTTTGGTGGCCCCATCAACGCTTCACAAGAAACGGGCCCTTCTGTCGCGATCGAATCAGTAACAGAAAAAAGAACAGCTAAAATTGAAAGCACCATCAAAAGGCTTTTCCATAAGGAATTCTTTGTATGCACAGACTCATTTTGGCAATTTTGGAAGGACTGTCCAAAGCTTAGACGGTCACAACTCAATGTTTTTTTGGACGCCATCGATGGTATCCGACGTGGATGATAAGTCACTTTTCCCCTCCTAAAATGACGATTATTCTCAAACGCAGGCTATTGTGTTATGACCGCCAAGGTGTAAAAACAATAAACACTCCATATATTGTAATTTTTACACGTTCGCCTATGCGTTAGACTACCTCAACCTATAAGTAAAACTTTGGATACAACGAAGACAAACGAACGCAGGCGTCGTGACTTAGACCTTATAATAAGAGTAACCTGCGCCAACAAATCGATCCATTTTCAAAGTGAAGGAAGCATATGAGCGACATTTTCGGTGATGATAATAATCCCAAAGGTAAAAATCTTTTTGGCGAGCTTTTTGATCAAGCCATTAATCCCAATAAAAAACTGCAAACAGGACAAGCCATCCACGCAGAAGTTTTAAATATTTCCAAGGATGAAATTTTTGTTTCCACCGGTGGATTAAAAGATGGCGTCGTTGATCGCAAAGAGTTTTTGGATGAACAAGGACAACTGACTGTTCGCGTAGGGGATCATGTTCAATTGTATGTCGTACAAACTCAGGGCGAACTTCTGAAGCTTTCTAAAAAAATGAGCGGAGGCGACGGAGCTGAATCCCTGGAAGATGCCTTTGATTTCATGCAATCTGTGGATGGCAAAGTGACAGAAGTTTGCAACGGCGGATTTCGAGTCAATGTCCTTGGAAAAACAGCTTTCTGCCCGACCAGTCAAATGGACGATCGCCCCATCCAAGACGCAACTTCTTATGTTGGAAAAAAGTTTTCTTTTTTGATCACTCAATTTGAAAATCGCGGAAAAAATATTGTGGTTTCACGCCGCAAACTTTTAGATCAAGAACGTGGCGAACGAGAATCCGCAGCCCTTGAAGATCTGAAGCCAGGCCAAACATTGACGGGGACAATCAAACGTCTGGAAAAATTTGGCGCTTTTGTGGAAGTGCCTCCGGGAATTGAAGGCTTGATTCATATTTCAGAAATCTCTTGGTCACGCATCAAAGACCCATCTGAAGTTTTATCTGTAGGACAATCGGTGCAAGTGAAGGTCCTTAAAATTGAAGAAGAAAATGGGCGCGTACGCCTTTCTCTTTCTATCAAGCAGTCGGAACAGGATCCATGGTCTCTGTTTGCTCAAAACAAGCCTGAAGGAAAATTCTTTCAAGGTAAAGTTGTGCGCAAAGAAAGCTTCGGCTTGATCATCGAGCTTGAACCAGGCATTGCAGGACTTCTTCCTGTCGGAAAAATGAAAGATGCTCCAGCAGATCTTGCCTTGGATAAGAAAAAGGTCGGTGACATTGTTCCCGTTGTTGTGGAGAATGTACGCTTGGATGAAAAACGAATTTCATTATCCTACCCAAAAGATGCTGAAGATCTTTCGTGGATGGATTATAAGTCATCCTCCAAAGGATTTGGAAGTTTGGCTGATCAATTTGCACAGGCGATGAAGAAAAAATGAGATATATCTTTTTAGTTCTTTTCTTTCCTTTTCTGGGTATGGCGGCAAAAAAAATAAAGCCGCCAGTCCCGTCCAATGCTGTTGCCTCATTTTCTAAAATACGACCGCTCTTGTACCAGGTCCGCACAGCTTCCGATCAAAATGCTGCAAAAAGCTCCTACGGAACTGGCTTTGTTATTCGTAAAGACGGCTGGTTGATGACCAATTTTCATGTCGTTGCTGATGCTGTTTGGTCGACAAAAACAGAAAAAGTATTCGTTCGCGATGGTGAACAGTTTTTACCCGCCGAAGTCATTGCCGTCGATGTCGTGCATGATCTTGCCATCGTTCAAATTTCAAAAACATTTCCTCGCACTATGACCTTTTCTAAAGAAGAACCCAAACACGGTGAAACTCTCTTTTCCTTGGGGCTTCCCAAGGATCTTGATTGGACTGTGATCACTGGAACCTACAATGGACAACTGACTCAAGGCCCCTACAGCTTGATGCATCTCACAACTCCTCTGAACAAAGGGATGAGTGGCGGCCCCACCGTCAATGAAAAAAGTGAGCTCGTGGGAGTCAATGTGTCTGGCCTTACTGCGGCTCAAAATATTTCCTTCGCAGAACCTCTCAAATATGTCTACCAACTGATGGATCTGGCGGCAGCGAATCCCGCAAAGACAGAACAAGATTTGATGAACCAAATGCACACTCAATTGGTCAAAGTTCAAAAAAGCCTGACCACAGATATTTTGAATTCCATGGACCACTTAAAAAAACTTCAGGGCTGGAAAGTTCCTACAATTTATCCCTTGATTAAATGCTGGGGTGAATCCATCCACGGATCAAAAGATAAATACGAAGAAACTTCAGAAAATTGTGAAATGGAAAACTCCGCTTATATGGATGATGATTTTGATACGGGATCCATCCGATGGGATTTTCGTTTTTTTCGCAATCGTAGTTTATCTCATCGTCAGTACCGTCGCCTGCTCAATGATTATTGGAAAAAACCACGTCGTACTCGCGACCAACTTTATGATCGAACGGCCACTCTTAATTACGGACCCTTTCGGTGTTCTCGACATTTGATTCTTGTGGAAAAAAGAAATATCCAAATTGAAATTTGTTCACGCGCAATGACACCTTTTTCTGACCTCTTTGAATCTCATATCAAACTCAGTCGAACGGATTTGAATCAAAAGTCCTTCTTTTCATATCTTATTCTTGATGGATTTAAAGAGAAAAACATTCTTGAGATTACGGAAAAAATGGTTGGAACTTTAGGAGTTGAAACCGATGCTCAAAATTGAAGTTTATGATCAAAGCGGCATTTGTGTCGAAACCAAAAATTTAAATCAAAGCCTGGTTCGAATTGGTCGACACAGTTCCAATGATCTGATTCTTGCAAATTTAAATATTTCCCGCTTTGAAATTCAATTGGAACAGCTTCCCGATCAGACTTGGAAGTATATTCAAAATGGAAAATCCCATCATTTCAGTGAATTTCGAGAAGTGTGGATCGATACTTACAAATTGCGCTTCTTCAACTTATCCTTGCTTGATGATCATAAAACCAGCCGCATTCATCACCGATGGGTCTTATTTCAAAAAATTTTCATGGTGACAAGCTTTGAAGCTTTGTTTTTTGCTATTTGGTTTTTTGATCGCGTTTTATCTAACCCGACAAGCCTAACATGGACACAACACCTTCAAGACTTCATGCTGATTCATCTTTTGATTTACGGACCGGCTCTTTTAATTTCCCTGTTAAGCAAGGCGATCAATCAAGAATATCGCTTCATGAGATTCTTACCAGTCGCTTATGCTTCTGGATTCTTTTTTATTCTGATCGAACAAGATCTGTTTGGACTGCGTTGGATGTTGGGTGAAAAAATGCAATTAGAATCCAACTATAAAGCCTTGCATCTTTTGCTTGTTTTATGGTCATCATGGCTAACTTTAAAAGTTCTTTTTGAATCGTGGCCAAAGTGGGTTCGAGGTCTTTCTGCCATTTCTGGAACACTTTTAATGGCCTTACTCCTGAATCATTCCTATCTTCGTATTGGGGAAGTCTATCGCTTTACAGATATTCATGCTCCGCCGCTGATGGGCCCTTGGTCGCACCTACCTGTTCAAACTTGGGATGAAGCCGCCAAAGATATCTCAGCACAACTTAAAGATCTTTCCAATCAAGCCGATTCCTTAAATGACGACGAGGATGATCCGAACGAATCAGATTCAGATTCAGATTCAGATTCAGATTCAGATTCACCCCCTCAAACTCCCCCCCCAACAGAGGTTCAAAAATAAGTAGGAGGTTTAAAATGAAAAAATTTGATCGATCTCATCTTTGGGTCAGTCTTCTTTCTTTTACCCTTGGAATACTTTTTTGCTTTGTCACAGGAATGTTTCATTGGGCTCAATTTCTTCCGCCAGCGTTCAAAGCAGGATTTGCCCTTAAAAATCTAATCCATCCACCCTCATCCATTGATTCTACCCACAATTCAGAACAAGCCCTTGAGGATCTTTTTGCAGAAGACTCTTTGTTTGGAAATATTGCTCGAGAAATGAACTTTGAGGATATTCGTACACGAGAAGACCAAAACTTTTTTTATCTAGAAATTCCACTTCATGGAAAGAAGTTGGAAAACTTTTCTGCCAAAGTCGAAAATGGACAGATTCTTCTTCAAGGAGAAAGCAAAAATGCCAATGATGAAGATGGAACCAGTATTCACTTTCAATCCACCTTCAGTCGACAATTCCCAGCACCTCCGCATATAGATCCTGCCGGGATTCAAATTGAACAAAAAGATGATAAAGTGATTCTGCAATTCCCCAAAAAGCCCTAGCTATTGGATTATTAAGACTTTCCTTTTTCATTCACAACAAGCCGCATCGTTCAGTTTTTCGTTTTGACTCACAAGCAGGGCCCGACAAGAATGGTCTGGAAATGAATTTGTCAGATCTACGAGGGGGGATGCGTGATTTGTCAATCTGTTCGTTCTATGGGTCGAGCTCTAGCCGTGACCATTGCCTTACTGATACTGAGTCCGTCGGCAAAGGCCGTCAGTTTGATTCTGACGGATTTTGATGGATCCTTGATTGAAAATAAGCTGATCAAAGAAGGCGCCTTTCAAACGCCTTTTCTTTTATATAAGCATCCATTTCGTAAATTTGCTTTTGATAAAATTCCCGACACACCTGAAATTATTGAAATCCTTCCCCACGAATTGGAACGTGTGCAAGATTATCTGCGTGGAGGAAAATTTCCCCACAGCATTCACAAAAAGTTTACTCTGGCCAGTGGACTGACAATCGTTCCCGCCTATTATGAAATCCGTCATCCTGACTCTTTTTTGTATTTTATGGAGTCCAACAAAGAATCCAACTTTTTAGTCGACGAGATGAAAAAAGCAGAAGTTCGCGTCCAGACGGAAAAGAAAACATTCAAGGGTTTGTATTGGGATATGATGGAAGAAATTCTTTCCCACCCCGACGGAGCAAAAAGTTTTGGAATGCTGACGGCCAGAGCTCATACATCCGAAGAGTGGGATCGTTTTTTTCAACATTTACAAGTCGCAAAACACATTCAATACCTTCCAGAACAAGAACATATACATGGAGTGCATCGCACAGATTATGATCACTTTGGTCCACCCAGCGATACAAAAGTTCGAAAGATCAATGTTCTGAAAGAAATTTTTAAACAACTGAAACAGGTGAAGCTTTTTGCTCAAGACGAAGTGATGGATCCCGATGGAAAATCAGTAGGGCGATATCATACAGTTGTTCTGATTGAAGATACTCAAGAAATTCTGAATGAAGAAGTCTTGCTTGCTATCCGCATGTCCCAATCCAGTCTGTATCCAATCAAGTTTGTCTTTGGAAATGCTGGAACTGAAACCGATGTTCGAGAATCCAAACGACCAAGATGGTTTGTCATCACATCCGACGGGGGATTTCGTCATGCTACAGATATTGAAATCCGTGGTGATCTTTCTTTTCTTCGAGAAAAATACCCAACGACAAAATCCTCCTCTGGTAAAGCTGTGCTTCGATGCGAAGGTCTTTTTCCTCAACCGACTTCTTAAAGGAGCTTGATCATGAAACATTCTGTGAAGATTTGCTTTTCTATCCTGCCCATTCTTCTGATTTTTTCCTTGTCTGCTGAATCCATGCCAGGAAATAACGAAAAAAAATCTTGCCAAGTTTTATTCAACCCCAAACCCATCACCGATTTTATTTCTGACTTTATTGTTAAAAATCAAAGGCTGCCAAGCATCGATGAAGTTCCCAATGCCCTGAAAGATGATTACCGCACGTCACTGTATGGATCTCCGAAACCTCAAGAGCTGGATGTGGAGCAATTAACAGACTTAACTTCTCAGTTTTTAATCAAGAATGGAAGAGCTCCCAATGTGACAGAGCTTGCTGAAAAAGCAAATGTTCCTGAAGATCAACTTAAAAAGTTTTTTGCTCGCAAATCGTCACCACAGATTTTGGGTCTTGTTGCTTTAGCAAAACAAAAAGATCCAAAAAGTTTTCAAAAATTCGAAAAAGAATACGCCAAATTTTGTGCCAAATTTTTAAAAGAACATAGCTACTTTCCAACAATCGAAGAAGCTTCCAACGAAATGAAGATTTCACTTTCGGATTTGAATGATATCTATGGCGCCGCCAAAGGGGCTCATCATCGAGTGATGGAATATTTTCCCGAGGCCTACGCTGCTGCAGCAGATAAAATTATCGATCAGTTTGCAGCTTTGGCCAAGGAATTGGAAAGAACACCGACCTTGGAAGAATTGGCTGAAAAAATGGAAATCAGCTTCGAACAAGTTCAAACCATCATTTCTGAAAAAGGTGTTTTTCTTTCGCTCGAGGAACTCAACACGAAGGCTCAATTGGCAAAAGCCAAAGATTTTATCAACGTCTTGGATACTTTTATCTATAACAAAGCCCGCCTGGATCGAATGATCACAGCTTTAAAAACCAAAGAAAGATTTTTGCTGGTCCAAGCTTCTCCGTTCAAACCCCTTCACACAGAGGCGTTTGAGGCACTGTTAAAAATGGCAGACGAAATAGATGCTGAAATTATTATTTATCCGGCAGCCCATAAGACAACGGGATTGGATCAACGATTTTTAAATACTCCACGAGTTCATATCCTGACCCACTCGGTGATTA
>CAZFSX010000036.1:0-13904 GCA_964522115.1 uncultured Pseudobdellovibrionaceae bacterium
AGACAACTTGATGGGAGTCAGTGGATTTTTAATTTCATGAGCAATTCTTCTTGCAACTTCGGACCAAGCTGCTGATCTCTGTGCATTCAGAATCATGGTCATATCATCAAAGACCAATATTTTTCCAAGATCAGTTCCTGACTCATCCTTCAGCATGGAAAGCGTCATCTGCAAAGGAATGGTTTCGCCGTTGATTTCTAACTTTAATTCTCGTTGAATACTTTCAATTTGATGATCTTGCATCGACTTGATCATTTCCGCAAAAATGCGAAAGTATTCGATCGTCAACAGTTCCTTCACAGGACGACCAATAAAATTTTCAGGTTGTATTTTTAAAAGTCTGCCGGCATGCCGATTGATGGTTGTGATCATACCCCTGGCATCCACGCTGATGACTCCTGCACTGACACTTTTCAAAACAACTTCAATATATCGATTATGCTTATCCAAATCTGAAAGAGTTTGTTTCAAGTTTTGATTGGCCGAGCGAACCTCCCTTTCGGAGTTTTCCAAATTTTGAGTCATCTGATTAAAGCTTTCCACAAGACCTGTGATCTCTTCACTGCCCGAGCGAACTTCCACCAAAGTATAATCCCCTCCCGCAATTCGTTTGGTCGCACGCCCCAACTGCACCAGAGGAATCGCCAACTGCTTCGCCAGATAAAAACCAAACCAAGTTGCTGCTAACAAAATCACCAATGTCATCAAAAATAAGACGATCAAGTAAATGGATTTCAATGGATATTCCAAAGGATTCACATCCCGAAATTCATCATAGGCACTGGTGATATCTTTCATTTTTGAAATCAACGACAGAGGAACAAAGCTATTCACTACGATGGCTCCGCGATCACTGCCCTCTTTCACGGGTACGATCACGCGAACCAGATTCCCCTCATCAAATTGATGGATGGTGCTGTCTTCAACCTGGGACTTGATTCCCTTTTGCAAAAACTCCAAATTCGCCTTAGGAATTTCTGGAATCGCTTCATCATCCGATAAAATGACAATGCGTTCTCCAAAGACCTTGGGGTAATACTCCACCGCATCCAGACTAAACTGCTTCAATTGATATTGTAGAATTTTACGAACTTGCGACGGATTTTCAGCATGGGAAACTTGATTCGCAATCAAATGTGCAAAGTGATAGTTTTTCTTTTTTGCATTGAAGTAATAGGCCTTTGTGACCTCTAGGGACGACTTCAAAACTCCTGCCATTTTGACACTGAACCATTTATCAAAACTGCTGTTGATATAAAAAACAGACGTCATGAAAACTAAAACTGTCGGAATAAAACTAAATGCGACAAATGCCGCAACCAGTTTTGCCTTCAAGGAACTTCCAAAAATCTTTCCTCGCCGTTCAACAAAGATTTTCACTAAGTTTCGAAAGATCATAAAAAGCAGAAACAGCAAGAGGACAATATTAAAATTGACTAATCCAAAGAAAAAGATCGAGTGAACAAAGGGCAATTCGTGACTGATACTGAACAAACGAATCTCAAACCAAGTCAGCAAAGAAAATAAAAAAGCGACAAGAAAAACAATCACAACTTCCCTGCGGCGCTTGCGTTGTTCGCGTAATTCTTCTTGTTCATCCCAATCAAAAAAAGAAAAGAGCTCTTTTTTCTTCGACATTGTCACTGCCCCTTATTTCTTAAAAAGCTTTTTCTTTTTTTTCTTCGTGGAAGATACACGGATTTTTTTAATTTGCTTCAAATCTTTCAATAGATTCATTAAGGCCAAAGATTCTTCTGCTAAAATAGAACCTTGCTTTTCATAATTGGAGGGTGCGGTCTTTCCAAAAAACAAACCATTTAATATGGGTTTCTGAGTTCGCAGTGAAATTTGAATCAGGTGCTTTTCATAAACCGGCCTTAAATCGATCAAGGGACAGGATCCAAATACCAACACAGCATCACATCCCTTGGCCAAAAGTTCCTGGGTCACCAAGGGAAGCTCCAACATTGTGGTCACCGCGACAACGAAAACATCCGTATGAATTTCCTGCAAGGAATCTAAATACTGAATTGCATTTTCTTCCTGTTTTTCGCCAATACCTGGTTTTAAAACAGCCATTCCAATTTTTATATTTTTTTTAACCATGTCCAAGCCTACACTTAGCATTTTACACTTGGCAAGTTCGGCCGCTTCAGGTTCAATATTTTTACAAGGGAGATTTTCTATGACAAAAAATGTAGGTGGAATTGATCGCGCATTAAGAATTATTTTAGGCTTAGGATTACTCAGCCTGACTGTGGTGGGACCTCAAACTTTATTTGGTTTGATCGGACTTGTTCCGCTTTTGACGGGAACATTTCAATTTTGTCCTTTGTATCCTTTGATGGGATTAAATACTTGCCCTCATCACAAAGAGGATTCAGGCAAGCCTGCACACTGATGCTGGATAAAGAGTGGAGGAACTAGTTTCCACCACCTGGATTGTACCAACCATCATTGCTATTTCCGTTCGAGGCCTGGTTAGAACCAGACTCAGGCTTCGATGGGGTCACCGGAGCCTGCGGAGTCGTTCCCGCTGTCGGAGCTGACCCAATCGGTGCTGCTGGAGGAGGCTTCGCTGCTGACAACTCTTCCACAGTTTTGAACATGTACACACGCACTCCGCGAATATTTGGCTCGGGATTAAATCCCTTCATTTTTTTTGCCAAAGTGCGAGTATCTCCTACGCTGACTACTTCCAAAAGACCCAAGGCAGTTGTCTGTGGAAAAGATCCTTTGTATTCGGAATTGCAAGGATCCCCATCCCATTCCACCACTTCTCGGTAGGCGATCAATTGATCACCAACTTTCAGACCACTATCTAAAACTCCACCACCATTGATAATCACATGATCGTCAACATTATGAAGCACGCGCGTGTACCAAGCATCCGTTTCCAAATCCTTCGCGATTTGAGCAATGGCACTGCTTAATCCATCAAACACAACCTGAGCTAAGGGAGTTTGCCTCCAATAACTAGGTCCAATTTGCAAACCTGCCAAGTCTAAGGAGAAATTCATACTCTTGATCGTTTGCTCTGGAGTTTGATGAGATGTTGCCATCACTCGACGCGTGATCGGGTGATAAGCCACCATTGTTAAATCCATTTGTGCTTTTTGAACGTCATAACCCATTCCAATACCAGCCACAGGGCCCCAGGCTCCGTTGGGTGAATAACCCAGCTTAAGTCCTTTGCCGCTGACCATTTCAAATCCAGAAATAGCTCCACCAATTTTTAAATCATTCATCTCGACCAAACAGGAAGAGTCGGAAGAAAGATGACCTGAAAAATCATTGTCGCCGGATAATTTGATCAAGCTGAGAATATTTTGATCCGCAGGAGTTGGACTTGATGTTTGATAATTCAAGGTGAAGTTCCCTGACTTGCGAAGCACATCATACATCTGTGAATTTGCTGCAAAAGCAAAGTCGAAGCGGCCGCCATTGGGAAGTTCAATCGCAGCTGCATCCACACGGCCAACTTCGACTTTCTTTCGCAAGACCCGTCCTTGAGTCGGTTCTGGCTCTTGCTGCTGTTGCTTGCAGGACTGATTTCCCATAGAGAATGCCGCAATGGAAATCATGATCGCCGATCTTAATAATGTATTTCTCAACAATCCGTGTGCTGATGCCATGTAGGCCTCCTTGTGACCAAAGTATTGTTTTCAAAAAGTTCTGTTACAAACTAGACTCGTTGAAAGTCTTGCTGACTTCTCGGCGTGAAGAAAAAAAAATAAAGGGATTCATTTCCTTTCATAGAAGAACGAAATTCCCTACCTAAATGTGCGACAACAAATTGTTTTCAAGTTCGACGCATCCTTTTGAGACAGGCTAAGTCATTGATCTTCCACATGATCTTTTTTTCAAAAAAATTAATTTCATTTTTTTTGTCCAAAGTTTTGACTGAATTCTTATCTCTTTTTGCTCATTCTTTTGACAAAGTTTCTGAACTTAGACCTTCGATGAATTGACGGTATTTTCTTCAGGTGGCAAGCTGAGGTCACAAATCTTTTCAACCTATTTCATGGAGGAAATATGGATTTAGATAAAGCAGTGCAAGCCCATGTCGCTTGAAAAATGAAACTTTCTGGATATTTTAAAAATCCAGATCAATCCTTAAAAGCATCTGTTGTTGGTGCCGATAACCAATGTGAACTTGGCAAATGGCTTCACGGCGAAGGCAAACAATATGCTTCTCATCCAGAATACAAAAAGTTGATTGAAGAACATGCTCATTTCCACCGCGAAGCAGGAGCCTTAGTGACGAAAGCGGATCGTGGTGAAAAAGTGACGGATGAAATTGCCTTTGGAGCAAACAGCACCTACTCCAAAGTATCCAATACCGTGACTCAGGCTATTTTAGCTCTCAAACGCAAAATCGGCACGAAAGCCGCTTAAGCCAGCAAATATCCAACTTGGAAGCTGGATTTCCGCCACTTCCAAGTTGATCCAACAGCAAAATCTGATCCTATCTGGATTCCTGTTTAAAAAAAATTCCCACCTTTAAGTTTCCATAGGCAAACCTGAAAAAACTATAGTATATCCCCTAGCGAATTGAATTCTTCATCGAAGACCGCCACTTTTCCGGAAGGGATCATTATGAATTTTTTGAAATCTCATTTTTCTTGCTGGATTCTTTGCTTGCTGTGCCTATTTGCCGGTAAGTCTCACGCGACCAAAATTGTTGCAGGCAATGATGATTCGACTGGGAACTCCTATATTTCAGTGGAATGGAACGAACTTCTTAAAAAAGCAGAATTTCATCTTTGCTTCTATAAACCTCAAAAATGCGAACTTTTTGCTGTCGCCTCAAGACCTCATCTTATATGGGCTCAGCAGCAATCTATGGCTCATATTGGACTGGCTGGAGCATCCCATGCGATCATCTCGGTCTCTGCGGGCCTGGGTGGTTTTTTTGTGGGGACTGGGATGGCCACGCTGATTGGCACCAATATTTACAACGCCATTGGCTGGGGAGAAACTCTGGGCATAGGATCCGGAATCGCTGCTGGATCCTATATATCGACTCAAATCAAAGTCATCAATGTCTTACGCCACAAAGCCTATCATGATATCTTCAGTTTAGAAGCCATGATGGACAAACGATCTTTCATTGCATTTCCTGATGATACTCTTCCGGAAGTGAAGGCAAATATTTTGGATTTACTGAATTAACGAAAGAGAATGTTTTATGAAAAATGTTTTAAGAATGATTGTCTGTGTATTTTGTTTTTTCTTATGTCACTTGGAATCAAGCTATGCTGGAGTCGAATTTTTTGGACTCTTCAAACAAGAACAAAATTCGTTAAAACCTTTCTCGAAATCCGCCATGAAACTTTTGAAGGCCTTTGATCGCTATGAAGCTTCTCAAACAATTCCAGGAATCGACAGATCTTCCGTGGGAAGTTTTCAATTAAGCTCCTTTCAACCTGTAAATAAAGAAAAAGAAAAAAATCAACCCACGGAAAAACGAACACCCGAACAGGATTTTTTGATTGATTTTCCATCTCAATTTCCCACGATCACTTTCAATAAAAAGTCCTTCCACGTTTATCGTAGCAATCAAAAATCCACTGCGATGGAACACTTACCTGATCAAATTTTTGCAATTGAAGATGAATCCCTTGCCGTCGTCGCAGACGAACTTCGACAGCAAATTGAATCAAGCTTAAATAACCCAGATCTGGCCGTCATCACAGGCTATTCCAGAGCCGTTGTCAGTTACGGAGAAAATCCTGATTTTTATTATACATTCGTTGCCGTCATTGATTTGAAAACTGGATATGTCGCCTATCTTTTGAAACGATTTAACTGATCCATCAAGATGGCCCCAACTCTGGATTCAATGCTGGAATTATTTTTCTTTCCCGTAAGATTTGCAAAGCCTGGTCCGACAGGTATTGAATCCAAACCATGGAACCTTTTTCTTTTTGTCGATGATACCATTTTCCCATGGGTGATGGATCTGAAGAAGATGGAAGACACTTTCTTTCATTTCGATGAAGAAGGATGTACTGACTTAACTCAGCAGCTCTTCTTCTATCCACTGCAACCTGAACGGATCCCTTCAGATAGTTTTTTTCAAGAACCTCAATGGATTCTTTTGACAATGGTGCCCACCAATCATCCGGATGGTGATACTTGAGATGTGCCAACCAATCGCCAAGCTCATTGGATTCTCGAGTGCGAGGCAAAATTTTTCGAACATCACTTTCATTTGCATGAGACTGAATGTAGGCATCTAAAAGACGATAGTTGATCTGATTCTGATCCTGCACTGGAAGGGTTTGAATTTTGAGTAACTTTCTTTGTTCAAGAACAGATCTTGCTTCTTCAGATAAAGGCTGTGCCCATTCATCAGGTAAGTAAACCACCTGTTCGTTCAGCCACTTCGTAAAATTTAAATCACCTAATTCTGTCGGAAACAACTTCCAATCTTCTTTTTCACTTTGATGTTCAATAATGTATGCACTTAAGAATTCATAACGTTCTTTTCTAACTGCATCCCAAACAGGAAGAATCAAATGTCGTTGAGTTAAAATTTCAATGGACTTCTCAGACAGTCCCTTCCACCAATTTTTACGAGTAGAAACTCTTTTCTTTCTTAAATCCAGCCAAGCTTTGAGCTCTGGATGATTTGCTTTGGTTGGCAATACAAAACGTGGATCTATTTCCTGTGCATGGGCTTGAATATGAAGATCTAAAAGACTCAAAAATTTTGCATTTTGCTGTTCTTCATGTTTTTGAGTTTCTTCTTTCTGCTTTTCGAACTCCAATTGTTCCATTATTTTTTTTTGAGCAACGGGAAGAGCTTCTGGCTGTAATTCTTTCCACCATTCTGGATGACGATCTTTAAAATTATGAAACCACATGCTTAATTCTGATCTTTCAGAAGTAGGTGGAATCCATTGAGTCTCATTTTGATGTTGGACAATGTAGTTACTCAGCTCCTTCTTTCGTAAATGATCAACAGCATCCTGAAATTTTCCCTTCAGATGCCACTGATCTAAAAATCGAATCACCTTTGGAGACAAGGGCATCCACCAGCCCAAAGGATACGAAAACTTTAACTGCGACAGCTTGGAGTAAAGCCCATTAACTTCTGAAGCTTGAGGAAGGATTTGAAAAATATCTGTCTGTTCTAGTTTTGTCAGAAAAAAATTGTTCAATTGCTTATAAAAATCCAGATCAATTTTTTTTGGAAAATAGGGCTTTCCTTTTTGGCGCAAATCTTCTGGAAGATCTAGACTTAACTCCTCTTCAGAATTCTTCTGTCCCGTAAGGATGGGGGCCGCTGTCGTTGGAATATCCGCTGATTTTTCTTCCTTGAGATTCCCAGCATGGAACCATTTGGGTGTATTTTCTGCATCAACAAACATGACAAGTTGCTTATCCTGCTTTGGATGAATGCTTCGATAGATTTCCATGACATTTTCGTAATCACTTTTCAAATAGACTGGTCGCAAATCAATGATCGTGTTCACTTTCGTATGAACAAAATTGATATCTTCAGGATTGACCAGAATCAGGTGTCTGTAGGATTGCAAATAACCTGACTGAAGGACTTCTAAATTTTGATCCAGCAAAATATCTGGTAGATAGACAACTGCCCTTTTTGGCAGATCCTTCTCCAGCATTTTCTTCCAAGCTTTGGCCATAATCACGCTGGAAACAATCGTCAGGGTATAATTATTCTCATAGTAGGAAGAAAGTTTTTGAAAAACTGAGGGATAGTATTCTTCTCTGAGTGCAGGGTTAAAATGCCTAAAATTAAATTCTTCGGGTTTTGAAAAGAAGGACAATCCTCTTTGTTTTTGAAACATTTCAGAACTGAATACCTGGATCGAGGATTCAGAGTTCAAAAATAAAGAATCACAACGCTCCTGCGGGGCTATGGCGGCTATCGACTGTATTGATAATCCATTTAGGTATGCGAATATGACAATGACAATTAGACTGCGCGGGATGATGAACCTGATCATAGATCTTCCTCAAGAAGGATAGACTCATCATCTATTTCAACAATATTGTCAATAAGGACTCGCCGCTGACGAAGAAACTCTTGGACTTCAGGATGAAAGGGACGCCACCAATTCAATGGATCTCTACGTTGAAGGCGCGTCAGCCAGCCCTGCAAGGCTCTCAAGTTGGGTTCATCTTTAGGTAAAAATGAAAATACTCCCATATATTTTTTCTTTGGATCTCTGTTAAAAAAAGCTTTTTGATAGTATTCGAGCCATTGTTCATCCGAACGTAGCAAAAGCCCCTGCAAATTTCTTTGTTCTAAAATATCAATGGCATCTTGAGGAAGATATTTCCACCATGTACTAGGTTTGGACAGCTTTAAATTATTCAGCCATTTCCCTAAACCTGTGGAATCAGACTGGGGAGGTAAAACACGTCGAGGAAGAACTTCTCTTTTGTGTTCTAAAATATATTGATATAATTGAGCGTAACGATTCAATGTTGTCAGAGTTATCCCAGCAAAAAAAATATAAATATCATCTCTTTCCTTTTCATCAAGAAGCAGACTGTCCGCATATTTTTTTTGCAATAATGCATGTAATATTTCAACATCGACAGAGTCTTTGATGGGATCTTTTTTCTTGGTGTCCAAAAACGACATCCACCATTGGATCGGATTGAGATTCGAGTGCTTTTTTATCCACTCTTTCATCACTGATGGATTTTTTTCCTTCATTGTATGATTTGCTAAATCAATCTTATCGTAGTTGGATTCAAGTGTTCGATGGATTTGCTGCTTTTCCCAATTCTTCACAGCCTGTGTCTGCGTATCAGGAAAATCATAGGATTCTAAAATCCTGATTGCTTCCACACTTAAATTTTTCCACCACTGTCCAGGATACATTTTTTTTTGTCTTACTATCCAACGACTCAAATCTAGATTTTTCTTTGAAGATGGAAGCAGACGTCCCTGTGGGTCATCTTTATGATCCAGAATATATTGACTCAATTTCTGCGAAAGGTCGGTGTTATTTCTTATTACCGGATCATCTTTTTCGATGAGTTCGCCTTCCTTGCCTTCTTCAACATTCAATTTTGAGTTTGCAAATGGCAGTGCCCCCTTAAGTTCCTCTTTCAACAAGTATATTTTTGTAGCTTCCACTTGTGGTTTCTCTTTGTTGATAAGCTTAGAATAAACATCCAACGAGGATTTAGATCGATATGCCTCCAAATCAACCCAAAGAGAAACTTGATCGGCATAAAACTCATGCTGACCTAGGTCAGTAACAATCAGGTGTTGAATTTTCTTTTGCTTAAAATCTTGCGCAACCCTTTTTAAATCGGGATCTTCGGAAAAGATGATCACGGCTCGCCCATCTGGAAATGCATCTTCTATAAATTTTAACCATTCTAAAGCAAAATTAATATCTGCAATGACAGTCACTGACTGAGACTTCTTGTATTGATCACTCAATCTTGAAAAAACTTTTTGTCGAAATTCAGGAGCAATGGAAACACTGACTCCTGCTAAGAAAATTGTTTTTTTTTGAAAAAGATTTTCTTTCGAATCCAATCCAAAAAATTCTGGTGTCATCACCTGAACTGTAGATCTTGCCCCTGATTCCATTTCAGAATAAAGCCGACCAGAAAGGGGCAATTGTCCAATTGAATTAAAAAGTTCACTGCATTGTAAAATCGATGCTTTCAATGCAGAATTTGACTGTTTTGAAGCACCCCAACTGGTAACTGACAAAAATAGGCCCGCTGCCAAGCTAATTGACAGAGTCCAGGACTTTAAAAAGATTCTGGTTCGTTTCAGCAACATGCATTCACATAAATGCAAGAGATGGACCAGGATAGCCCCGTTTTTCAAGCTCTTCTTTTTTTTCATAATACCTACTCCGTTTTTTTATGTAAAAACGAAGTCGGTATCACAATTCTATAAACCCTTAAAAAATAGACGATTTTTCCCACTGAATGGAAAAACCTAGCGGCGACGTACGGGGATCCAGCCTAGGACCCATGCAGTTCCTAAATACAAGGCTCCAAAAAATCCTAAGACAAGGCCTGAGTGAATCCAAGGTCTACTGAAGAAAACCGCGGCTGGAAGATCCGCCTTTTGGTAAATATCTAATGCAATCTGAAAGCCTTGGGCCAGCAAGGCACATCCTACTGCTAGAGCTGTGATCTTACGTTTGTAAGCACGATCTTCCTGGACTGCGCCAATGCGTTTTTCCAAACGCCATTTTAAACTCAGATACTCTAACCAACCCCAAACTCCAGCATTCACCGTCAGAACACAGGTGCCCATGGCAGCAGGAACGGACAACCATTTTGGCAAAACCATGATCAGAAAAAAGCCCATCGAGGCACCTACCGCCACCCGCACCGTGGATATCATGAAAGGAGTTTTCGTATCACTCAAAGCAAAAAAACTTGTTGCGTACAAACGCCCCTGAGTCGTGGCAAGCAATCCCACACTGCTTCCCATCAGCGTCCACCAGACCCAATGGGTTGCATCTTGATCGAAGCTTCCGGTTTGAAAAAGCAGTGCCGTGAGTTCTCGACCTAAAAAAATAAAACCTGCCATGGTTGGTAAAATAAAAAAGACCAATCTTTTGGTGGACTCACGAAGTCGATTGCGGATTTGATCGTAAACTTCCTGCTGCGATCCGACCGAAGAAGACATCGCTGGAAGTTCCGCTGCGGAAATACTCATTCCAAATAAACTGATTGGAAGTAAATACAAAGTTTGAGCATAGGATAAAACTGATACCGCACCTGTGGGCAAGAAACTGGCAAAAATATTGTCTAAGTAACTGCTGACTTGAACCACTCCTCGAGACAAGAACATGGGGCCAAAGTTTTTTAAAACACGCAGGACTGAAGGCGTTTTCCAGGAAAATGTCAATATCACTTTCCCCGTCAATCGCAAAACCAAAGGAAGTTGTATCAACATTTGCAATACACTTCCCAAAACAAATCCCCAAGAAGCACCCACAGCCAAAACAGAAAGTCGAGAACTTGTCGCCACCCCACCAGATAGAACTTCGGAAGAGTTCTGTGAAGTAGGAAACTGAGAAACGTAAATCATACTTCCAATGATGGAAAGATTCCAAATCACAGGCGAGACATAAGATAGAAAAAATCGCCGATGAGAATTCAAAATCCCCAAACACCATGCTGAGAGAACTAAAAAGCCAGCCCCTGGAAACATGATGCGAACCAGATCTGTTGTCAGTTGTTTTTTACTGGGATCAAATCCTGGCGCAAGAACTTGAATCAAAAAATCTGCTCCAAAAACTCCTAAGAAAACAAATCCAGCAACAAGACAAAACAACAAACTTCCGATGGCCCAGGCCACACGATCAGCCTCTTCCTGATGCTTCTCGGCCAAGAGTTTTGCATAGACAGGAATAAAACTTCCGGAAAGAACTCCTTCACCCAATAGATTTTGTAAAAAATTGGGAATGCGTAAAGCCGCCTTAAAGGCATCACCTTCTAAGGAGTTTCCAAAATAATGTGCAAAAACTCTTTCCCTTAACAGACCAAAGATTCGAGAAAGAAAAATACCTGCTGCAATCAAAACAGCTCCGGGTGTTTTGGTCGTGTTGATTTTTTTGGGTGACAAAGTTTCTGAAGAATTTAAATTTTGTGACATAGCCTTCATTTAAATTCTTCTTTGCTGGAAAAGAAATAAGAATTTCAAAAGCTGAACCCATGAATCCACTTCTGAATACCGAACAACTGCTGAATATCAATGCAATTCCCCCCCCCCAAAAAAAAAACAGAAATAGAATTAAATAAAAGTTTATTAATTTCAAGAGTTTGGCCAATTCAGGATCTGATCCCAAATTGGCCAAACCTTTTCTCGTCCCTCAAAAAAAGAAGACCATGGAAGGGGTCAAGGGGCTGCGGATTAAGTCAACGATGTGATGTAATCAATCTAGCAAAATATTTAAAAATCTTTGATAGGGAAACACCAATATTGCATTAAGATTTATTTAACGCATGCAACTCCTTTGACAGCCTTTTTTTCAAGATGTACAGGTTCAAAAAAATTAAAAAGAAAGAGGTTTTTATGTCTTTATTTAATAAAATTCTTATGGGAGTTACTTTGACTTTTGGAGGAATAGCAAATGCAGGGGTGTTTAACTTTACCTGTTTCTACAAGGTCTATGATTCGAAAAACAACTATGTTCGTCAAGATGGGCCTCTTACGGTTGCTATCGACACAGCTGAAGAAACAGCAGAAGTAAGCTATTCAGGACACACTCAAACATATCATGCCGAAGAAACGAACCCTTCAGAGTATGTATGGATTCAAGGAGGAAAAGGAATAGAGCTGACTTTCTTATTAAATATCGCTACTTCAGGATCCGGTGGTACTATGACTCATGTGAGAACTGGAACTAAGATGGCAACACTCATTGGTAACTGCACTCATGCGTACTAAACAATGGTGCATATATGTCACATAGCTTTAAATTATTAAAAAATAAAATCATTTCCTGTGTTTTTTGTTTTACTATTGTATTCGGCACGCTGGCTCCTCGATCTGCGCATGCTATTGATATAATATTACTTCCAGCTGGAATCATTATACTTCTTACAGGAAGTACTGATGGGTTATTTATGATGACAAGATCAATGCCAACCCCTGATCCAATCTCAACCCTTCTTACTTTGCCTATTTTTTTGTTAGCTGAAAAACAACCAGCAAGTCTGCTTTTCAATGAGACGCAGTTACTTCAGCAAGGATACACTCAAGATGAAATTGATGGTATGAAGTTGGATATTCAGAAGATACGCACGGAAGGCGCAAAAAATAATCTTCATTTTCAGAATCCGGAAGAACTTAGAATGTGGTTAAAATCTCTTCAACTATCGCAAATGTTTTATGAGCAACTTCGAATCAACGAATGATTATAGCTTTAATAACAAGACCATGGGGGAAATCCCCCCATGGTCTGTCGCCTGAAAAATAGACAAGTGGATTACTTCTTTTTGAACATCAATCCCAGATCGGTTGTTTCAACCAGAAGCTGATCTCCGGAGCGAACTGTTCCTTGGATCATTTCTTTAGCCAAAGGGTTCAGCAGATCCGATTGAATGACTCGCTTCAAGGGGCGAGCTCCATAAACTGGATCAAATCCTTTTTTCGCAAGAAACTGAATCGCTTCCTCTGAAAATTCCAACTGGATTTTTTTTGCCTTCAAACGATTGGCAACAACATCCAATTGAACTCGAACGATCCCTGCCAATTGCTCTTCTCCCAGTGACTTAAACATGATGATCTCGTCAATACGATTTAAGAACTCGGGTCGGAAATACTCTTTCAACGTCTCCTTCACGGCTTTTTCTTTTTCCACTTCCTTCATTTTTGAATCCATGATGGCCTGAGATCCCACATTGCTGGTCATGATGAACACGGTGTTTTTAAAATCCACAGTGCGCCCCTGACCATCTGTTAAACGCCCATCATCCATCACCTGCAGCAAAATATTAAACACATCTGGGTGAGCTTTTTCGACCTCATCCATCAGGACGACGCTGTAAGGTTTACGGCGAACAGCTTCTGTCAACTGACCACCTTCTTCATAGCCCACATAGCCCGGAGGCGCTCCCACCAATCGCGATACGGCATGCTTTTCCATGTATTCGCTCATATCGATACGAACGACCGCTTGTTCATCATCAAATAAAAATTCTGCTAAAGCCTTCACAGTTTCTGTTTTTCCAACACCTGTGGGGCCTAAAAACAAAAAGCTTCCGATCGGTCGATTGGGATCTGAAATTTCTGCGCGCGCACGGCGGAGAGCATCGCTGACAATCCTTAAAGCATGATCCTGACCGACCACTCGTTTTTGCAGGCTGTCTTCCATATGCAATAATTTGTAAGTTTCGCTTTCCAACATTTTTTGAACAGGGACACCTGT
>CAZFSX010000037.1:0-13698 GCA_964522115.1 uncultured Pseudobdellovibrionaceae bacterium
GCAAAAAAGAAAATAAAACAATCTTATAATATTCATGAACATGTATTCCTATCCCCCGATGATAATAACCATCAACTTTACCTATGAGAAAAGATTCATAACATAACACAAGCCACACGACTCAATAAGAATATGAGTCTACCTCTGTCTAAATATCCTCAAAACGGATTTCAGTGAAGTATATCTCTAAAAAGAAGGATTAATCTAGCATTAACCCTCTCTATCTAGACATACTTGCGAGGAGTCCCATTCTTCTCAACCAAATTAGAAAAGTTATTCATTCAAGATGACTCCATGCTTAATAAATTAAAAAAGTAATTTTGACCATACTGAAAAAGAATCAAATTTTTATTAAAAATTTTCAATACTTTTCAAAAAACATCTCGCTTGCTTTATATTCATATGTTAGTTTTTTTCATCAAAGATTTTTTTCAGTATCAACATCTATCTTAATGTTGCCTGCTGATAGAGCATACGAAACAAGAGTAGAGAGGGAGTTTTATGCACATTACAGTTGTGGGCGGTGGGGGTCACGTTGGTCTTCCATTAAGTATAGCATTGGCGGATGCCTCAGCCGAGACTAAAGTTAGCATCTATGATATCAATGAAAAAGTTGTTGAATCGATCAACTCTGGAAAAATGCCATTTTTAGAAAATGGTGCTGATGAAAAGCTAAAAAAAACAGTTGGTAAAAATCTTATTGCCACAACTAATCGAACATCTATCCAAGAAGCGGATATTGTCATCGTTGTTATTGGCACACCTGTTGATGAGTTCCTAAATCCTTTATATGGTGCCTTTGAAAGCTTCCTAAATGAGACTTCTTCTTTTTTTAAAAAAGGGCAGACTATTATTTTACGCAGCACAGTTTTCCCTGGAACATCAGAAAAAGTTTCGGCTTTTTTTAATCAAAAAGGTTTAAACGTTGATGTTGCTTTTTGTCCTGAAAGAATTGCTGAAGGAAAAGCCATGGAAGAACTTTATACTCTTCCTCAAATTATTTCTGGGTTTTCAAAAAAAGCAATTGATGATGCCAAAAAAGTCTTCAATCTCTTGACCAATGAACTTATTGAAGTAACCCCACGTGAAGCTGAGTTAGCAAAACTATTTTGCAATTCTTGGCGTTATATTCAATTTGCCACTGCTAACCAATATTATATGTTGGCAGAAAACATGGGTGCTGATTTCTATAAAATTTATAATGCTATGACCTACAAATATCCGCGAACTCAAAGTTTTCCTAAAGCTGGCTTTGCAGCAGGTCCGTGCCTTTTCAAAGATACAATGCAGCTTTCTGCTTATTCTGGAAATCAGTATTTTTTAGGCCACTCGGCAATGCTTATAAATGAAGGACTTCCTCTCTTTATTGTTCAACAACTTGAAAAACGAATGGATTTATCAAATAAAAATGTTGGAATTCTGGGCATGGCTTTTAAAGCAGAAAGCGATGACAATCGAGCGTCCCTTTCTTACAAATTAAAAAAAGCTCTTGAACTCAAGGCACGCCAAGTTTTATGCACAGATGAGTTTATTCAAGCTCCAAACTTTGTTAGTCTTGACCAATGCATTGAAAAATCAGACATTTTGATTCTTGCAGCCCCTCATAAGGCTTATAAGAAAATTCAAACAGACAAAGAAATTGTAGATGTGTGGAATTTTTTTGGAAAATAACTTAAAAGGAGTATAATCATGAAGATTTTAGTTACAGGTTCTGCTGGTTTTATTTGTGGATATACCGTGCAAGAGTTGCTGGATCAGGGCCACGAAGTCATAGGAATAGATAATTTTTCAAAGTATGGACCTATTGAACATTCTTACGATAAACATCCAAATTATACTTTTGTACGTGGTGACGCTAAAAATGTAGATTTGATGAAAGAACTTACGATAGAATGCGATCAAATTTTAGCCGCAGCTGCAATGATTGGAGGAATCTCCTACTTCCACGAAATGGCCTATGATTTAATTGCAGAAAATGAACGAATTATCGCATCGACATTTGATGCCGCAATTTGGGCACATAAAAATAGGAAATTAAAAAAAATAAGCGTCCTTTCTTCATCTATGGTTTATGAATCTGCAACAGAGTTTCCTACAAAAGAAGGACATGAACGCAAGTGCGCCCCTCCATTGTCAACTTACGGATTTCAAAAATTATCTTGTGAATACTTTGCCCAAGGAGCCTACGAACAGTACGGATTGCCATACACAGTCATTCGCCCTTTTAACTGTGTCGGCATTGGTGAAAAGCGTGCTCTAACAGACAAAGAAGTTTTATCTGGAAATGTGCAGCTAGCGATGAGCCATGTTGTTCCAGATCTTGTTCAGAAAATTATTAAAGGCCAAGATCCTCTCCATATTCTTGGAAGCGGGGGGCAAATTCGTCACTATACTTACGCAGGTGATCTTGCTCGAGGTATTCGCATTTGTATGGAACATTCAAATGCTATTAACCAGGATTTTAACTTATCTACTCCAGTTTCCACGAGTGTTCTTGAATTAGCTGAAGTTATCTGGAAACGCCTTAAACCAGGTATCCCATTTCGTTATAAAAGCGATGAACCATTTAAATATGACGTACAGAAACGCGTACCAGACATATCGAAAGCAAAAACTATGCTTGGATATGAAGCAAATACGGGACTTGATACTATTTTGGATGAAGTTATTCCTTGGATTGAAAACCAAGTTCGGATTGGTGGAATTTAATAAAAGGGGGGGCTTATGGTTGATATTGTTATTCCTGTCTATAATGAAGCTGCAAACATCAAAAAGTGTCTTGGATCGATACTCAAAGAAGTTCATGTACCCTTTCGTGTTTTGATTGTTTATGACAGGGATGAAGATACAACATTGCCCCCAGCCCAATCCTTCCAGACTGAAACGCAAATGAGTCTCTTATTTGTAAAAAACAAATATGGACGAGGGGCTCTTAACGCAATCAAAACAGGATTACAAACTTCGTCTTCTGAGTATGTGATTGTTACAATGGCTGACCTTTCTGACCCACCAGGAGTTATTAATCAAATGTATCAGAAAGCAATTACAGAATCCTGTGACCTTGTTTGCGGGTCTCGGTATATGAGAGGCGGATCTCAAAATGGAGGTCCTTTATTCAAGTCTCTTCTTTCAAGACTTGCGGGAATAAGCCTTCACTATCTTGCTGGAGTTCCAACCCATGATGCTACAAACTCATTTAAATTATATTCAAAAAGAGTTTTAAACTCATTTGAACTTGAATCAACGGGTGGATTTGAAATTGGCCTTGAACTTGTAGTTAAATCACATTTTTCAGGATTTAAGGTTGCTGAAGTTCCTACATCATGGGTCGATCGCGCGGATGGTGAGTCAAATTTCAAACTGTGGTCATGGATACCTAAGTATATGAAATGGTACACCAAAGCATTTATTTGGCGATGGTTTGTACACAAAAAAACTCTTTCCGTATAGCTTCGCTATAATGTTCTCTATTTTTTGAAAAATCAGGAACCCTTTGCCCTCTTGTCCAATAATAAAAAAATATGGAGAAGTTTTTTTTCAATAGCTGCAATGCTATAATACTGTGAAACTTTTTTTCGTGCAGAAGCTCCCGTTTTTTTACGTAATTCAAAATCAGGAATGAGCGCTTGGAAAGCCTGAATCCATTGTTCTTGCTTTTGACACAAAAACCCCACTTCCTCATCTACAATCTGTATGTTCGCTCCTACTTTAGATGCAACCACGGGTTTTCCACAAGCCATAAATTGAATCAATTTATATCCGCACTTCCCTAATTCCCATGGTGTACTACGCAAGGGCATAATCCCAATATCCACTTTCTGAATCCAAGAAACCTCAGACTCCTCCGACCATGGCACACGAACAAATGAAACTCCGTTCAATGCAAAATTATCACTTACCCCCATCCACTGAAACTCGACCTGTGGATATTTTTTTTGAATGTTTTGAAAAACGGATTCAAGTTCCTTCAAGTAGAACTCTGTTGAGGGGGATCCAATCCATCCAATCACCACCTTGGGCAAACTCTCTGGAGTCTTTGAAAAGTTATCGGATGAAATATTTAAGTTGCCCTGCTGATCCTTGGAAGAATTTTCAGAAGAAATTCCATATTTTTTTTCATCGATGACTGTAGGAATAAAATGGACTTTATTTTTGTGTTCACCGACGGCCTTCCATGCTCGATCTTGCAAATAGGGACTTCCAACAACCACGGACCGAGACCACTTCATGACCTTGTCGATTTTATTTTTCAAAAGAGTTCCCATCCAGAATGATGAACTTAAATCATAGTTATGAAAAACAGCATCATCGTAATCGACAACATAGGGTTTGTAATAAGATAGACACTTTTCAAAAATGGAAGGAAAACCTGGAAATAGTTCCTTTTCTAACCAAACAACATCTGCGGATGAAAGCTTAAATAGAAGAACATACAGACGATAAAAATAGCATTTTAGAATATGAAGCTTGGACTTCCCTTTCCCTTGATACAAATTCTTTAAATACACATGATCAAATAAGGGAAAGTATTCTAACTGAATTCCATTCTTGGAAAAAACCTCTTCAAATTGCATCATTCTCAAGCGACTGCTTGCACCTTGACGATCATAACGACTCAAAACCGCTATTTTTTTTAGCACAACTTACCTCAAATGGATGTTCATTCAAGATGGACTATCCCAAAGCATGTTTCAAGATGGAATTTCTATCTTTTTTCTTTCCGATTATTTTACTGAATGCATATTCATCTAATTAATGTTCTGCGAAATTCATATTTATTTTCGCTGACTAGCTTTGGAAAACTTGCCCATACTCTTTCTTTCTTATAGCATCCTGCCATGCCTACTGCATCCCAGCAAATTGCAAAAAACAGTCTATGGAATCTTTTTGGAAATGTCCTTCCTGGTCTTTTAGGAATTGTGACAATTCCTCTGATTATCCAAAACATAGGTATCGAGTCCATGGGAATTCTGACGTTAATTTGGACTTGCATTGGCTATTTCAACCTTTTTGATTTTGGTGTTGGACGAGCCCTAACTTTCACAATCTCATCTCTGATTGGACAAAAAAAATGGCAAGAAATTTCTTTTCATATCTTTTCAGGTCTTTTGATGATTTTTTTATTTGGATTGCTTGGCACGGCACTAGTTCTATCTGGTCGATCATTTATTTTGACTCAGTTTTTTAATCCTAGCTCAAGCCTTGGAAACGTAACTTACCAAAGCTTATTTTGGATGGGTATCAGTTTACCCTTTGTTCTTTTAACAACTGGGATTCGAGGAGTTTTAGAAAGCTTCTCAGCCTTTCGCGAATTAAATCTTATCAAAACTTTGATGGGATTTTTTAATTACTTATCACCCTACATTGTGAGTCTTTGGACAAAACGATTGGATCATATTGTTTTGATTCTTGTTATCGGAAGAATCATCTTCACTCTGGCTCATTTTTGGATTCTAGAAAAATACTTACACCAACACCCAGAATCTTCCCTAGAAAAAAAATGGTGGACAAAAAAAAATTGGAATCGCTTTCAGTGGTTCTCGGAAGAAATGAAAGTCTTATTTGCCTTTTCTGGATGGATGACTTTATCCAATATTATTGGCCCACTGATGGTCTATGCAGATCGATTTTTTATCGCTAAATCACTGACTGCCGGCGAAACTGCTTACTACACCATCCCCTTCGAGGCCGTCACAAAGTTATGGATCCTTCCTGGTGCTCTGGCTGGGGTTCTTTTTCCAGCCTTTGCTCAGATGTTGCAAAAAGATCAACAGCGTCTTGATTTTGTCTTTGGTCAGTCTTTTAAAGTCTTTGCTTTGATACTTTTACCCATAGCTATCATCGTTGGCATTTTTTCCGAAAACATCATGACCTTATGGCTTGGACTCGAATTCGCATCGAAAAGCTATCTTATTTTCACCATTCTAACTTTTGGGGTTATTATCAATTGCTTTGCTCAGATTAGCTTTGCCCTGGTGCAAGGATCTGGCGCCACCAAGATCACAGCCTTCTTTCATTTCATTGAACTTCCATTTTATATTCCTGTTGTTTACTTTCTAACTTCAAAAATGGGGATACAAGGTACGGCTTTAGCTTGGACCATTCGTGTTGCTTTCGATTTTATTCTCCTTTTAGGATATACTCACTTCAAAATTCATCGAAAACTTTTTCTCCATGCCTTATGGGTAGGAGTCTTCATTTTATTTTATTTTTCCTTTGTTATCGGACTTGACTCCATCATTCACAATCTAGGGTCTTGGAAAGAAAAAATAATTGTGCAGCTTTTTGCCTTTTCTTTCTGCGTCGTCGTGACTGTATATATTTTATCAAAATTCTGGATGAAAAATGATATTCCTTTATGGTTGGAGAAATTTAAATCCATCTTTCAACGTTTTTTAAAAATGGTGCCTCGATGAAAAAGACTTTTACTCTGGAAGTTGTCCCTAATTGTCCACTCTGTCATCAAAGTGGAAAAGTCCTTTATAAGGATTGCCCTGATTACTCTCTTCATCAAGAAGTATCTCATGAATTATGGTCTTGGTTTCAATGCCAAGCAAAGGACTGTGGCTGTCTGTATTTAAACCCACGTCCTCATCTGGAAACCATTCATCTGGCTTATCAAAACTACTATACTTATTCTGAATCCAAACAATCGATGAACACCTCAGAGGAAACCCAAAGTCCACCTATTGAACCCTCATCAAATTCATCGACATCCAAATCTTCATGGAAAGAAATTTTACGCCGTTTGTATCAAATGCTTTTAGATCTTACACCCCTTCCCCAGTGGAGATCTTTAACTGAGAATTTGGGAATTGAAAATGAAACTCCTGGTAAACTGCTGGAAATTGGTTGTGGAAGTGCTGACCGATTGAAAGCGATGCAAGATAAAGGATGGACTGTTCTTGGACAAGACATTGATCCACAAGCTTGTGACAAAGCACAAAGAAAGCATGGACTGAAAGTCTTCAATCAACCAGTTTCAGAACTGCCGATTGAAAAATCGTCCATGGATATTGTTGTCCTTAGCCATGTGATTGAACATTTGCATGATCCAGAAAAAATGATTCATTCGGCAATAGAGTTTGTCAAACCAGCAGGCAAACTGATTTTAATCACCCCCAACTCTCAAAGCTTTACAAGACATATTTTTGGTCGATACTGGATCCATTCTGAACACCCACGACATTTGATTCTATTCAACACTCATAATATAAAAATTTTATTTAAAAAAGAAAAAATCAGTCACTTAAACCTACGAACATCTCCTGGAAATGCACAGTTTTCAGCATTGTACAGTGCCGAGATTTTACAAAAAGGTTTCTATCATTTAAACCGTCGTACATCTGTGCTTTCAAATATACTTGCTGGAATCCTTCAAATGTTTGCTCTTATTTATTGGCAAAAAAATCAAAATTCTGGGGATGAACTCATTGTGAAGGTGACTCGATGAAAAATACTGAACTCGATCTACCTACACCAAATAACACATTAGCAGTTGTTATAACATTCAACCCTGATCCTGGGATTGAATTTCGAATTCAAAATATACTCACAGAAGTCAAAGAAGTTTTGGTTATTGATAATAAATCAAATACAGGACTAGATACTTTAGAAAAAATAGAAAAAATCCCTGGCGTTCTTCTGGTTCGAAATCCTGAAAATGTTGGTGTAGCAACTGGTCTAAATCAGGCTTTGAATTTTGCGTACGATCATATACCTGCCAATATTCGGTGGCTACTGACCTTTGATCAAGACACACTTGTTTATCCAGGAATGATTTTACAATATCAAAAAATTCTTCGACAGCATCCAGAGTCCCACCGGATTGCAATTCTGGGAACAAACTACTTTTGTCGATCCATCAATGATACTAGATTTCATTTTAAAACACCCAATCACTCCACGACACCCATGCAGGACTGGGTAGATATTCATACTGTCATTACATCTGGTAGCTTGATGAATCTTCAAATTTGTAAAATGGTAGGTACTTTTCGCGATGATTTTTTTATTGATCACGTTGATGATGAATACTGTCTTCGAGCTCGCCAGAAAGGTTTTCTTGTCGGCATCAATCGAACGGCTTTGATGGAACACACCATTGGCGAGGAAACTCTGCATTGGCTGCTGTGGAGAAAAACTGGAACATCCAACCATAGCCCTTTAAGAAGATATTACATGATGAGAAATCATTTGTATCTGGTCCAAGAATACCTGGGAGTTGAAACGAAATGGGTCTTAAATACTGTGTATTCACGATTGAAAATGATGATCTTGATGCTTTTGTTTGAAGATAATCGTTGGGTCAAATTCAAACACTGCGTGGTCGGAATCAAACATGGTATGCAAAAAATGCTAGGAAAAAAGATTTGATCAGTCTTTTAAAAATTTAACACCTGCAAATATTTTTGCACCACAATCTTTTCACTAAATTTTTCTAAAATCATCCGCCGAGAATTTCGTCCCATTTCTTGACGTTCCTGTGTTGAAAGTTGAATCATTTTTTCCATGGCCTTGGCAAGAGAGTCTGAACTATGGGACTCACATAGAAATCCATTCTTGTACGTCAGAAGATCACGACATCCTGGCACATCCGTAGCCACTAGAGGCAAAGACATACTTGCAGCCTCCAGAAGACTTCGAGGCATACCTTCTCGATAACTTGGAAGAACGGCTACATCCGCTTTGGACAAATAAGAAGCTACATCTAGACTTTCACCAAGATATTCAATTCCTCCTTGATTTTGCCAATGTTCTAACTGATCTTTTCCAATGGCAGTGCGATTTTCGACATCCGCTGGCCCCAGCAACTGAAAACGACACAAAGGATATTTCTTCTTCAACTCTTCAGCCGCTTTGACATACTCAACGATTCCCTTATCTTTCAGCATTCTTGCTACCAACAAAAATATCAAACCTTCCTGATGGCTCCTTTCAGGAAAGTTATCGATAGAAAATTCATCCGTATTCACCCCAGAACCTGGAACTAAGAAAGTTTGATCTCTTTTTGCTATCCCTGATTTTAAAAACAAATCTTGATCATCTAGATTTTGAAATATAATTTTTTTAGAATATTTCAAACTGAAACGATATAAAAACTTCACCAAATCTGTAACCCAGGATTCACGAATAAACACCGTTCCTAGCCCTGTCAAAGTAGGTGCACAGGGAATACTCAACAAACGACAAGCTAATCCACCATAAATCACTGGCTTAACAGTAAAGGTTAAAACAAAATTTGGACGATGCCATAACAGTAGACAAAATATCTGAAGAAAGCTGACAACATCGATCAATGGATTTAATCCTTTTGCGCTCAAAAATAATCCTGAAGTTGGAATGCCCATTTTATCCAGAAGATTTTTTTCGAAACCATCTTTTGCGGCATAAACATGAACGCGATATCCTGCCTTCAACAATCCTTGATTTAAACTATGACGATAATTCCAAGCATTCCAAGCCGTATTGGATATGACGATAACTTTTTTCATTTTTGTTCACCTTGCAACAACCACTGCTGCAACATCAGAACATTCCAAAGACGATGCTGAGATGGATTTTCCCCAGTCAAATGATCCTTCCAAACCTTATGAAGATAGGGAAGACGGATCCATTGGTCTGCCCCAGTTTTCTTCATCGACTGTTCAGACAACAATTCATCGGCCCATGGTCGAAGTTCCTGACGAAGCCAATGCTCTAATGGAATAGAAAAACCTACTTTCGGTCGATCAAAAAGATTCTCAGGAACATATCGACTTAAAAGATGACGAAGAATTTTTTTCTTTGAAGAACCTTGCACCTTAAAAATCAACGGAAGTCTCCATGCAAACTGAACCACTTCATGATCTAAAAAAGGGGCCCTTGATTCCAAGGCAGATTGCATCGTGGCTCGATCTACTTTCACCAAAACATCGTTGACCATATAGCTTAAAGTATCCGTCAGCATCATTCTTTCTACGATATCCAAGGACTGAAACTTTGAATCTATCTTGCTTTGATCAAAAATTTCCTGATCTCCCCAGGATGAATTCTGGTTGGAAACTAAAAGTGGATCTTCGTGCTGCCACTGACGTGTCAATCGATGATATAAATCCATTTCATTCGAAGCCTTCATTGCGGAAAATAACTTATACAATCGATCTCCACTCATTCCTACAGATCGACCTGACACAAAACGAAGGACTTGGTCCCATTGATCCACGGAAAGCATTTGCCCAAGAAAGCAAAGTCCTTGCAAAAGAAAGGATGGACAATGAAACATCTTTTTCATCGAAGGAACTAAAGCGTAACGATTATATCCTCCAAAAACTTCATCGCCACCATCTCCTGTTAAACAAACTGTCACGTGCTGGCGAGTTAACTTAGAAATCATTAAAGAAGGAATTTGCGAAGAGTCCGCAAATGGTTCGTCATAGACACTGGCAAGACGATCAACCCACTGAAGACAATCTTTTCCTGTCACCATTAATTCTGTATGATCTGTCCCAAGATGCTGGGCAATTTTTGCAGCATAGGGAGCTTCATTGTACTGATCAAAATCAAAACCTATCGTGAAGCTTCGAATTGGCGTCGAGGATTGAGATTGCATGATGGCCGTAACCAAAGATGAATCAATTCCACCAGAAAGAAAGCTTCCCAATGGAACATCTGCAATTTGTTGTCGTCGAATTGTTTTTTGTAAAAGTTGATCTAGCTGGTCAGTTGCCTGATCCAGACTACAATCCATACGCTTTTCTGAAATATGATCTATTAATTGATAGTAAGATTTCTCGTCTTTTTCCCAGGTTTTTAAATTTAATTGAAGAAAAGTTCCTGGCTTTAACTTTCTCACATTTTGATATGCCGTTCTTTCCGATGGAATATATCCATAAGCTAAAAACTGCTGAAAAGACTCTGGATCTTTATCAAAAGAAAGAAAGGGCAATCTTCTCAATGCTTTCAATTCTGAAGCAAAACCCATATAACCGTTTTGAAAAGAGTAGTATAAAGGTTTTTCACCAAAACGATCTCTGACCAAATAAAAAACGTCGTCCTTTTGATCCAAAATTCCCATAGTAAACATACCATGGCATTCCAATAGAGTTTCTTCGACACCCCATCGATCAAAAGCCTCTAATAAAACTTCGGTATCAGATGTTCCTTTCCAAGGAACAGGATCTAACTTTTTTTTCAGATACAAAAAATTGTAAATTTCTCCATTAAAAACAATTTCAAATCGACCCGATCGAGAACTCATCGGCTGCAACCCCGTAGGTGTCAAATCCACAATTGCCAAACGTCGATGAACAAGATGCACAGTTTGTTGACGAAAATTTTTGCACGCAAAGGCATCAGGACCTCGATGTTGAATGGCGTCAGCCATCCCCTTCATCCAAACTTCAACCTGAGAATCAAGAAATGGCTTCGATTTTGGCCCCTGAAGAAAACCGGCAATCCCACACATACAAAGATCTCCTGCAAATAGATTTACAAACGACCATCCACTTGATCTTTGGGCCAAAATGATTTCACATCAAAATAAACCTGGGATGAATTTTTCATAGGCTGAATTTCTGCAAATTTTTTATGAGCAACACAAAGAACAACAGCTTGATATTTTTTCAAATCAGGAACTTGCTCCGACGCAAGCAACTGGAAGCCATACTCATGCTGAACCTCGGAAGGATCTGCCCATGGTTCAAAAACGTCGACCTGACAACCAAAATCTTTCAATTCTCGAATCACATCTACAACTTTAGAATTTCGAATGTCTGGGCAATTTTCTTTGAATGTTAATCCTAAAACCAGCACCTTGGCTTGATGCACAGCAATTCCTTTTTGAATCATCAACTTCACAATTTTTTGGCTAATTAAAAGCCCCATATTATCATTGATACGACGACCAGATAATATCACTTCAGGATGATACCCTAGAGATTCCGCTTTATGGGTTAGATAGTAGGGATCAACACCAATGCAATGTCCTCCCACTAAGCCAGGACGAAATTTTAGAAAATTCCATTTTGTTCCTGCCGCTTCTAAGACTTCCATGGTGTCAATCTTCATGCGATCAAAAATTAAAGATAATTCATTCACAAATGCAATATTGATGTCACGTTGCGAATTTTCAATGACCTTCGCGGCCTCGGCAACTTTAATGCTGGATGCTTGATAAGTTCCAGCCGTAATGATGGATCGATACAAATGATCAACTCTTTCTGCAGACTGTGTCGTGGACCCCGATGTGATCTTTAAAATTTTTGGCAACGTATGTTCTTTATCTCCAGGATTGATACGTTCAGGAGAATAACCACAGAAAAAGTCTTGATTGAATTTCAAACCAGAAAATTTTTCTAAAACAGGAACGCAATCTTCTTCTGTGCAACCAGGATAGACTGTGCTTTCAAAAATAACAATAGCACCCTTTGAAAGAACGCTTCCTACTGTTTCACATGCTTTCATCAAAGGAGTCAAATCAGGACGGTGATATTCATCAACAGGAGTCGGAACTGTGACCACATAGAAATCATGATCACGAAGATCTTCTTTATGAAAGGTACACTTCAAATACTTCGCCGCTTGAAGAGATTCTGCACTGACTTCCAAAGTCCGATCAAATCCTGAGCGAAGTTCAGCAATTCTTTTTTCCTGAATATCAAAACCAGTCGTTGAAAATTTTTTCCCAAATTCAGCTGCCAACGGAAGGCCTACATACCCAAGACCGATAATGGCAACCTTTGTTTTTGCATCCAATGTCTGACTCATCCTGGGAGCTCCTTCTTATTTTTGAACTTGAAAAAAATCCAAATACCAACGAACAAATTCCCCAACACCCTGTTGAATTTCTGTTCTTGGCTTATAACCAAAATCCTTTTCTAATGCAGAAACATCTGCCCATGTGGCAGGAACATCTCCTGGCTGCATGGGATGAAATACTTTTTCAGCAGTGATTCCTAATTCTTTTTCAATTGCATGAACAAAGTCCATCAATAAAACAGGAGCTCCTCGGCCGATATTGTAAACACGATAAGGAGCTCGGCTGCTGCTTGGATCTTGTGTCTGACCTGACCAATCAGGGTTGGATGTGGCAGGATTTTCTATAACTCGCAATAAGCCCTGAACAATATCACCGACATAAGTAAAATCTCGCTTCATTTGTCCATGATTAAAAATATCAATAGGCTTCTTTTCCAAAATAGCTTTCGTAAATAAAAACAAAGCCATATCCGGCCTACCCCAAGGACCATATACCGTAAAAAATCGAAGCCCTGTTGTTGGAAGACCAAAAAGATGACTGTAAGAGTGTGCCATCAGTTCATTGCTTTTCTTACTGGCTGCATACAGACTGATGGGATGATCGACGTTTTGTGATGTAGAAAATGGCATTTGTTCATTCAACCCATAAACGGAGGAACTCGAAGCGTAACTTAAGTGCTGAACTTGATGATGGCGACAGGCCTCCAAAATATTCAGGAAGCCATGAATATTGGAACTCATATAAACATCAGGATGAGTCAGACTATATCGAACTCCGGCCTGAGCCGCCAGATGACAGACCGAGTGAAATTTTTCCTCAGCAAATAATTTTTGAAGAGCTTCTTTATCTTCAAGTTGAAGTTGAATAAAACGATAGGAAGGATTTTTTTTAGAAGTCAGCATTTTTCCATACTGAATATCGCTCTGATCAATCCCCGTCTGTTTCAATCGACCATATTT
>CAZFSX010000038.1:0-13634 GCA_964522115.1 uncultured Pseudobdellovibrionaceae bacterium
ACATTTCTTTGTTCGCCTGACTAGACTGACAATCGATGAATGCTCAAAAAAAATCTCAGAAATATGCCGCGTTGTTTTTCACCAGTCTTCTCTTGTGTCTAGGGACCTTTGGGACCTCAGGCTGCTCTTCGGTGGAGCAAAAGCAAGATACGGCCGAAGATTATTATAAAAAAGCCGAGGAGTTTGAAAAAGCAGATCGTTATGAAGAGGCCATTCGTCGGTATCAAGACCTCAAAAATAAATTTCCCTATTCGAAGTTAGCGACCGAGTCAGAACTGGCTGTGGCAGATATTTATTTCAAGCAAGAATCTTTCACCGAGGCAGCCGTCAGTTACGCCACTTTTCGGGAATTGCATCCTCGCCATCCCCGTATTGACTATGTGATCTATCAAACAGGCCTTAGTTACTTTCATCAACTTCCAAGTACTGTGGATCGGGATTTATCCTTTTCCGCAGATGCAATAAAATTGTTTGACGAGTTGCAGAGTTTGTATCCTCAGTCAAAATATGTGGAAGAAGTTCGTGTTAAAAGGGCAGAAATTATTCGTAAGTTGGCAGGAAAAGAAGAATACATTGCCCGATTTTATTTCAAACAACAAAAGTGGGAAAGTTCGTTGGGACGTTACGAAGGTTTACTTGCAAAGTATCCAGGATCGGGTTTTGATCCTGCCGCTTTAAAAAATGCCATGATTTGTGCCAAAAATTTGGAACAAAAAGATAAGGTGATCAAATACAAAAAAGAGTTGTTGTCGAAATATCCTGACTCTGCCGAAGCGAAAAGCATTCAGAAAGAGGACTAACGTGAAAAATGGTTTCTTTGATGAGGTTTTTGAAGAAGCAAAGAAATATTTTATTGAAGGTGATTACCAAAGGTCCGAACCTATTTTGAATCAATTGCTTTTAAAAAACTCACGAAATCCTGAAATTTATCAGATGCTGGGTACCATATTTTATGATCGTGGACAGTTCAATAAAGCGATCAAAACATTTAAACGCGCTTTAGAAATTGATCCCACCTACACAGATGCCAGTGTTGGCTTGTCTATCATTTTGAACAATATTGGTCGGTACGAAGAGGGGAAAAAGGTTTTTCAGGATGCTCAGGCACTTTTGGACAAAAAGTCTGGAAAGAGTGACCCTTACATCGATGAAAAACTTTCTTCGAAGCATGAAGAGCTTGCAGATTTATATTTCCAATACAAACGTTATCAAGAAGCCTTGGAGCAATTGCTGAAAGCTCAACGCCTTTCTAGTCGCAAGGCAGAAATCACAATGAGAATTGCTGAAGTTTATGTCAAGCAGGGTGAAATTCAGAAGGCCATTAAAGATTTAAGACAGCTGTTAAAGGATTATCCTCAGTTTTTGCCAGCGCGTTTGAAGCTAGGAGTTATATACTACAATGCAAACAACCTTGCCGAGGCAACAGAACAGTGGGAAGCTGTCCTTCTTCGAGATCCCCAGCATCCTGAAGCGACAAAGTATTTAAAAATGGCCCAAGCTGCTGGCATTACAAGTTTGGGTTTGTGAGGTAATTATGGCATTAGTGAAAGATCAGATGATCCCTTTTATCACAGCCGACGAAATCAATGATTTAATTGATGGTTTGGCAGAGCAAATTCAAAGTGACTATGAGGGGCGTGAAGTGATTTTTATTTGTCCTTTGCGTGGATCCATTCACCTTGTTGCCGATCTTATGCGCAAAGTTGAATTGCTTCAGCAGGTTGATTTTGTCCATCTTTCCGCAGTGGAAAAAGGCGGCGCCATTAAGATTATGAAAGATATCAGTGTCAATGTTGCCGGTAAACATGTGGTGATTGTGGAAGAGATCATTGATACAGGCCGCACGTTAAGTTTTTTACGTGATCGATTAATGGCTTCAGCTCCAGCCTCTTTGAAGATTTTAACTTTATTAGACAAGCCTGCTCGTCGTGAATTGCCTTTGCGTCCTGACTATGTTGGGAAAACAATTGATGACCGCTATGTTGTTGGATACGGAATGGATGCCGAAGAAAAAGGCCGTAATTATCCTGATATTTACTTTCCAAAAAATTGATCGAAAATTTGGTTTTCATTTCCCCCATTTTCTGAAATAAATCACCAAGGTTCCTTGTTTTGTGTTTTCAGTCAACGGGGGTAATTGTGTTGTCTCGTTTATTTTCTCTTTCGATTCTTCTTATGTTGATTGTGCCATTAGCTTCTTATTCAGGCCAGGCACAGGTCTTACAGTACACATTAGATTATGATTTTCGTCAGGACGTTCAGGGCCAAGGGCAGATTTCATTTCCTCAGGCTTTGACGAAATTTGAATTTCAATTAGCACCTACTTTGAAAATTAAATTTGATGATCAAAAGCAACTTTCAAAAATCGATGAAGATACCTATCAAGTTCAATTTCAAAGACCCACCACTGTCGTTAAATTTCAGGTTCAGGGAAGTTTGAAAGCCCTGGAAGGCAGTTCTGTAGAATCATCATCTGCCACAAGTAACTCAGACGTTGCACCCCGAGTTTATTCTCTTTCACCCAATGATCAATGGTATCCAGTCGTTGACGGAAGTTTGATGACTTTTCAGTTGAAGATTGCGCATCCCTATAAAACATTGATCACCAACGGAGGAAATTCCAAGCTTGAAAGCAAAATGTTGTTTCCGCAACAGGGGGTTTTTTTGGTTTTTTCTCCCTTTGATTTGCTGGATGATGCTGTGGATCCACGAATTAAATATCTGGTGAGTCCGTCGCATCAAAAGCTTATCCCTCAATGGAGTGCAAGTTTGAATCAGGCCATGGTCAAATTCACTTCTCAGTTTGGATCTTATCCCTATGAAAATTTTGTGTTGATTGAAAATACACAGCCCACGGGATTTGGAATGCCTGGTTTTACTTTAATAGGTTCTTCTGTTTTAGAACTTCCTTTTTTGACAGAGTCATCGATTCCACATGAATTGCTGCACAATTGGTGGGGCAATGGAGTTTTTGTTTCGACAAAATATGGAAACTGGTCAGAAGCCATGACCACATTTTTTTCTGATCATTCTTATCAAGAAATAGTCGGAAAAGGTTTAGCTTACAGACGTCAGGCATTGAAGAATTATTTGATTGCAAGGGGTTCTTCCACGGATCTTCCATTTGCTAATTTTCGAGAGCGTTTTGATCCCATCACTCAAGCCGTTGGTTACAGTAAGGGATTGCTGTTGATTCAAATGATGAAGGGAATTGTAGGGCCATCCAAATTTGCAGAATGCACGCAAAGTTTTTATCGTCAGAATCTTTTTAAACAAGTAGATTTCCAAAGTTTGCTGAATACGTGTATGGATTCATCCAGTTTGGATCGTCAAATGTTTTTGGATTCATGGGTAAAAAGAGAGGGTTTTCCTGATTTAAAAATTGAGCTGGATGCTGTGGAAAAAACGAAGTCTGGATTTCAGGCTTCAGTTCGTGTTCGTCAAAGTGGAGGATATATTTTTCCATTAAGAATTCGATTGCAGTATGCCGACGGAACTTCAAAAGATTATTTGGTAAAGATTTTAAAAAATGAAACTGTGGTTGAAGTTGAATCTCAACAGGAACCTATTTCCATTGTTTTAGATCCCGAGTATGAGATCGTCCGCGGGCTTGGATCTTTAGAAACAGCGGCTTCTGCTCAGGAAGTTTTTGCTCGAAAGAAATTATTTGTTCCTGTCGAGTTACGTCAGAGATCCGATTTTTTAGAGCGCCGACCAACTTTAGAACGACTTGGTTTTGAGCTTCTTGAAAAAGATGATAAGGCGTCTCCGATCCTGTATTTGAATCAAGATGGCTTTCAAAGTCCTGTTTTCAAGCAAAGCTTTCAATTGGATGGTTGGACTTTGCGAGGCACGACCCTGCGACCGAGCCGCCCCGAGGGAAATGCGCAGTTTGATACAAATGGAAATGCTTGGTTTGTTGTGCAAACGGATCATTTGGGTCGATTGCACTTTTGGTTGCAATTGAAAGATTCCTTCGCTGCCGTGGTCATGTTTCAAAAGATGAATTACTATGGCAATTACAGTTGGGTCATTTTCGATCACCAACGCAAGGTCTACCAATCAGAATGGGATAAAACAGTGTTTCCTTGGGCGCTGAAAGTGCCTAAACCATAGGCTTCAGTGCAGATCTTTTCGACAGTGAAACCAGTATTTTATACTTATTTCATAGGTAAATTCGATAGATAGATATCATCGGAAATCTTTGGGATATTGAGTTCTTCCAACTCAATTCTAACCCAAGAGGTTTTCAGTGATAAAAAGCGGTCGCTTCCCATTTTCACTTTGCATCCATCTGATTGTTTTGATTTTTTACTACGGAAATTTTGCTTTGGCAGACTCCGTTGTCATCAGATGTGATCAGCTATTTGACAAGTCGATTCCTACAACCAGCAATCCTCTTCCCGTCTTGCCTCCGAGTCGATTGTCAAAGTCTGTAACAATTGCTCACCAAGGTTCTTATCGATTGCAATTGGAAGCTGATTATCACGACCAAGGGATTTCACAATCAGGAATGGATCCGGTTATGGAGGTCGCTGTTCAGTCTTTGCAAAAATGGTTACAAGAACGTCGCGTCTTTCCATGGGGTGAGTTGGATATTTCCCATGGAAATGATTTTTTCTTAGGCTACAAGGGACAGAGTCGATCAGGTGTTTATATTCAAACAAAGTTTAAAAAAGGAAGCCAGCAAAGCCCTGAAATTTGGGGACTTGAATTTCAACATTTAAGTCCAGACAAAAAACAACGTTGGACTGTGCAGGTGACTTTGATGAAAAACATTTCTGACAGAAATGAAGATCTGATCTATTTATCCACCCGAACATTTTATTCTGATTTACAATCCAATCAGAAAAATTCTTCATCCAAGCCAAGAGTGGTCACTTCGACTCCTGCGTTTTTACAGAGGGAGGAATATTTAAAGGGAAAATTTCTTTTTAAATCAACTTCCGGTCGAGATTTTTTAATGCGCCCCCAAATCGTTGAACAACAAGATGTAGAAAAGTTGAAAAAACGCATCTTGGATCCACTGCGTTTTTATCCAATCCTACTTATATCTTCTCAATATTTTCGAGAAGATTATTTTCAACCCGTGATGGAGCCAAATCTTTTATTGAACCAAGTGCAGGCTCAAGCAGAAGTTTATGTTTTAGATCCCTATGTTGGAGCAGATTTGGTCTTACCAGGGTTCGTTAAAATGATGAGTCCGACATGGGGAAAAAACTTGAACATTCAAGAAGTTGATTACTATCAGTTCAGTGCTTCAGACATTCAATCCATCGGCGATAAAAGTTTTTTTCAAAGAATCAAAGCAAAAATCATTGATTTTTACTTTGCAAGGAATCAAGTCCAGGGTGTGAATCAGCCGGTTTCTGTGAGTGAAATAGAATAGATGGTGGATTTGATCAAAGTGGCAATGGGAAATAAATGTCATCCTCTTTGACAAACATTGCCGCTTTTTGGTTCCTGTCTCAAATTGAGACAGGAACTGATTGTGAACTAAAATATAAGGGTCCTAATTCCTGAAAATCAGGAATCGATTTTGCAACGATATAAGGTAGGCTTCAAAGGAAGGGTTTTATGAATTTTTCTTCAATTAAGAAAATGACTTTTTTCAGTATTGTTATTTTGATCATGTTCAAAGTCGTAGGTGTGCAAGCAACGGCCCTGCGCTGTGACCAGATATTCCAACCCGAACTTCCTGTTCTGAATTCAGAGATCGATCAAAATTTTATTCAATCCTTGGGCCCAGTTGCTGAAGATTTGACAAAAAAAGCCAAGAAGGAATTGGGGCGAAACTTATCGACAATAGAAGTCTTGGGTCTTATCCAAATGCACTATGTTGGATTTGATGAACTTGGTTCTGACGGTCAGCCAGCACGTGTGGAATCCAAGAATTACACGCAAGCCCAATTGCGAAAAAAAATGAAAATCGGAAGGGCTGTAGGATTTAAAGCCGACGAGATCCAAAAGCTGATTCGGTCGGGCATTGTTGGGCGTTTGAATTTGCAATTGCCTCTGGGTGCCTATCTTGTCCATCAAAATGCATTTCGTATGGTTCTCAATTCTTCAAAAGTTGATGAACAAAAGGATTATGGGTTTTCCAATGCTCAAAAAATCATTCGAAAATGGATCGATGATCGAGGCGTTTTGGGGCCTGATGTCTCATTGCACCACGGGCCTGGATTTTATTTAGGCAAAGAATGGTCTGGTAGAAATCACTCAAAAGTAAAAACAGTCATGATGAAGGGTGATGACCATATTCCTTTGATGTGGTCCATGGAATTTTCTCATCGTGATAAGACATCGAATAATGTTGAGTGGAATGTTCAAGTCACATTATCACGAAATCCACTCAATCCATCAGATCATGGAATTTATATCCATACACGAACTTACTATCGTGATTTATCTTCTGTTGCCGAAAGAGATGCGCATATCGAATTATATGAATTTGCAAACCCAGGTTTTTTAAATGTGCGCCATCTTATGCGGGACTATCAGTTTAAGTCTGTAGGTGACAAAAACTTTGAAATGGAGCCCGTTATTTTAGAAAATGGTCAAGGGAAAGCCTTTGTGCAGAAAGTGGAAGACCCCCTTCGTACTCATCCAATCATCTTGCTTTCTTTCTATTTTGATAAAGAGACAAAGGAATTTAAATTACCAATCTCCGTCGATTTGTTAAAGAAGGCGTTTCAAGGATTAGCTGAAGTGTACTTAGTTATTCCAGGTAAGAATTTTATACCAAAAGAAGTTGCTGAAAAACTAGAATTAAATGGACCCACTGCATTTGATGAGTTGGAAGCATTGGTGAACAACAAAAACCTTGCTTACGGTGGCTCGATTCGAATTTACCCAGCCCACCCAGGTATTCCAGCGACATTCAATGAGGTTCGATCCTCTTATGTCACAAGGGATGTTATTGAGAAAGAAAATGGACCTACAGAGTATGTGAAAAAAGTAAGGCAAAAAATTATATGGACGGGCATTTTTGGATCACGATTTATTTCTGAAAATACCTTTGTGGACCAGCCAACTAGCTTTTATGAAGTGACTGAACGTTTAACTCAAATGGAAACGAATCATAAAATCAATGATCTTCGTCAGAAATGGATTCAAGCGCGAGAACAAACAGCGACGGCTCAACAATCACAAAATACAAAGGAAGAAGTACAAAGACTGAAAGAAGAAATTGCAGTCATGAATCAACTTTTGGAAGAGGCAGAAGCTCAACATCGTACGATGTCTGACAAAAATAAAGCGCTACAGGAAAAACTGGATCAGGCTACGATAGAATTAGACGCCTCACGGGATCAGGTCTCTTATCTTCAAGAGGAAATTCGTCGCTCATCCAAAAGTCAATATGGTAAAGAAAAATTAGAGCAATCTAAAATTGATACCCTCGAATTTGATCCGAAGGACGATTTGGAAACAATGCTGATAAGAATCGAAGACGCCAATAGTACGAAGTTAGCTTTTGCCAGTTCTGTTGCTGGATCAAAATTGAAGGAATTAAAAAACTTTATGATGAATGAGAACAATCGAAGGATTCTTTTTGAAACTCTGAAGGTTATGGGAAGTGAATTGCATGAACTTTATATGAAAGGACCTGCAGATATCGAAGAAGAATTTAAATCTCAAATTTCAACAAAAAACCGCTGGCTGAATTCAGTGAGATTAGTCAGAGGAGAAAGCAACATCGTAAAAAGTACAAATCGATTAGCAAGAATGCGTGAAGGTGTTTATGGTGGAAAAGTATATGACGGGTACGCTCATATTTCCTATGGGAATAGAAATCCTGAAATGTTTCGGATTCACTATTCTTGGGATTTTGAATTGAAACGCATCATTGTCACCGTTGTCACGGATCATCTTGAGAACGGATCAACGCAAAAATTAAAATAATTGGATAAATGGATGCTGTTGGAGGATTTAAATGAGGTCGCAATTCCACATGACAAATGAAAGAAGCCAACTCTGGTTGGTGGCCTGTGCTTTTGTGATTTCATTTCATTTTGTATCTTTATCCTTCGCAGCTTCAGGTTTTCGTTGTGATCAAGTGTTTTCTGAAAAAGGAAACTTGGAACAAGCTGAAGTTGTTAAAAAATCAGAAGTACTTCGAACAAGTTTTCGTGATCTTTACCCTTCGTCTGACCTGAATGGAAAAAGGACAGTTCAGTCGTATGAAAGCATTTTAAACATGACGCTTCATCTTTTAAGTCAGTATCAACAAGTTCTGGCTGAATTAGGTATACCTTCGAAGATACTTTCTCCTGATCGATTGATGGCATTGTCACTTTTGGAACAAGAGAAGGGCTTAGAACAAAAATATGCAGAAACAAATAACCCTTTAGTGAAGGTGAATTTAGATTTTATACATCGAAGTCTGCAAGACTTAGTGAAGGATAAGATGTATATCAGAAATGAATTTTTAAAACTGAATCCTGATGCGGATTTAACACCCTACTTTCCTGTTTTAGAAATTTCAAATAAGGGATCCAGTTTACCTTTGATACAAAGTTTACAAAAATATTCTATCGATGGGGTGCCATTGCGGATCATGTATTCTCCCTTGTTGTTATCCGAGGCGCTGTTTGACCGAGATACCAACCGAATTTACAGTTCTGGGGATGCGCTGATGCAATCTCGTACATTTATGAATGAAGACTTTTTGCATGAATTGATTCATGCGACGCTTGCCAGAAATCGATCCCTGGGCAAAGAAGACTTTTATTCCATCTATTTTAAAGTGGTTCTGGAATATCAAAACATCACGGGAATGAAAAGTTTAGATTCTTACGTTCAGAACTATCTACAACAAGGCTTTTCGCTGGAAGAGCTTTTGACCGCGAAGAAAACAATTGCCTGGCAGGACTCGTCGGATCAGGCTTTTCAGGAATCTAGAAAATTAACGCCCGTACAAAAGGATCGGTTAAAAAAGTTTTGGCTGAAGACTCATTTAAGCATGAGTCAGCTAGCCTTTGAACTGATGAAGGATTTAAGTTCTGAAATCAATTCGAAATCTGAAGCGCAGATTCTTGCAATGACAGATATGCGTTCGATCGAAGAATTATCAAGATTAGAAAATCAAAAATTTCATTTGTTTTTCGAATCCAAACTTTTCGGTCGTATCGAAGTTGCTGTAGAAATTGCCTCTGAACGGATTCAAAGTTATTTACACAGCTTACCCAAGGGCTCAACGCCAGAACTTAAGAAGATCCTTCAAGAATATCTGAAGGATGTTCAATCCAATATCCGTCACCGCCATCTTGGTGGGAAGTGATTATTTACATCGAACAGTTTTTACTTCTCGCAAAGACTCAGATGAGGACTTGATTTACACAATCAAATGATCGGTTGAAAGAATTTTTGGTAAAAATTCGACAGCATACAAGGGTACATTCAACAGTCGAATTTGATATTTTTTTCCGTCAATGTTGTGGGTGATGATCTCTTCTGAATAGGGATTCACAGAAAGCTTCACGGCTTTTGATTTTTTCTTTTCTTTGGCAAAATAGAATAATGATTTTAAATGCCCACCATTTGCAGACTTAACTTCAATGGGAACAATTTCACCATGGGATTCGACAAGAAAGTCAACCTCACCTTTTTGAACTCCTTTGTCTCGAAGCCAGTAGTGCAGTTGAGGTGTATGGCTTGGCCCATCAAAAAAACAAAGATGTTGTGCTGCAAACTGTTCAGCGACGATGCCCTTCGTGCTGAACTGATTTTGAAGTTCCAGATCAATGCTTTGAAAATCAAGTCTTGTCATGGAATTCAAAAGTCCCACATCTAAAAAATAGAGTTTTCGAATAGCATCATCCTGTTGACCAGCCAAAGGAAGAGCATCTGCGGCTGTATGCAGACAAGAATGAAGCAACCTTGCATCTTCAAGCAGTTCAATGACTCTTCGAATGTCTCTGGCTTGCGATTGTGAATCAATTTTGGAATAAACAAGCTTTTTGCCAAGATAGTTAATTGATGAATAAAAAACGCGACTGATGCGCTGATTATTTATTTTACTGTGATACTTTGGAAAGTCGGCAAGATATGCTTGAAGAATTTGTTGGTGAATATCTCGAACACCGGCCAGACTTTCCTCTTCAGAAAAGATTTTAACAGCTTCGGGCATTCCGCCAACATATAAATATTTTTGAAACAAATTCATACAGGATTGATGAAGGCGTTCGGAAAATTGAAGTGAAAGTAAATTTTCATAAATCACTTCATTCTTTGTTGCTAAGAGGAATTCAGAAAAAGTCATGGGACCCAGGTGATAAAATTCGACACGGCCAACAGGAAAGCTAAAATTCTCGTCACGCAAGGCGATTTCCAGCAAAGACCCAGCAGCAATCACTTTCAGATCGGGTCTTTCTTCATAGAAAAATCGTAAGTACTTAAGCATTTCTGGTTGTTCTTGAATTTCATCAAAAAAAAGAAGTGCCTTGTCTGTGATTTTTTTCTTCAGAAGAAGTTGAATTTCATCCAGCACTTCTGGCATTGAAATGGGATTTTTTTGAAGAGATAAAAGCTTTGTTCTTTCAAGGTTGATTTCCAAGAGATCCATTTTTTGTTCTTGGCAAAAGAGTCGAACCAGAGTTGATTTTCCAACCTGTCTAGCTCCCCTTAAGATCAGGGGTTTTCGATTCTTTTTATGAAGCCATTTGAGCAGGCCGGCGGTATCGTGTCTTTTCATCCTAAAGACATTGTAACTACCAGTAAACACGTTGTAAAGATGAAATATAGGGGTATTTTTAGGCTTCTCATGCAGAAATATAGGGGTATTTTCCGTCACCAGACATTCATCCAGGCATAAAAAAAGCGATCCTAGGATCGCTTTTTTGAATCTGTGCAAATGAATCTTTCAATTACTTCACTTCGAAAGCAGAAGTTTCAAAGTATGATTTAAGATAGCTTGGCTCGTTCAATGTTTTCATCGCAGACACGCGCCAGTAGTAACGCTTTCCTTTTTCTAAGCCCTTAGCTTTGAATTCAGTGCCTGCAAACATTTTGTCCTCGTTCACAATCCACTTGAAGTTAGGATCTGTTGCCACTTGAACGTAGTAGTGATCTGCTCCTTGAACAGCTTTCCAGCTTAAGGCTGTTTCAGTTGCAGTGATTTGAGCGTCAAAAGCAGGAGCTACTAGTTCAGGTTTCGCAGGAACAGCAACCTTGTCCGCATTGGCTTTTTTAGGAGGGTAAAAATTCGTATATCCATGAGCTGTTCCGCTTGCAGATGCAGTCGCCGCTAATAAAACCAAAACGCAAGAAATCAAAGATTTCATCATAAATAAGTCCTTTCGTTGATGGGTCGAGATTAAATCACCAAGGCTTCCATGAAAACATTTTTCTTAGTGCCTTGTGCTTTTTAAGGAACGCTGCTAGAAACACGTCTGTTTTGCAGGTTGTCGCTGCTGAAGGAATGGGCCTTAAAATCCAGACCTAGGTAGAGGAAAGTCCGGACTCCATAGGGTATCGCAGGGGGTAACGCCCCTCCATCAAGACGGGTCTCAACCGTCGGGATGAGGAACAGTGGAACAGAAAGAATGTCCAGGGCAATGATCCATCACGCGGGAACGGGAGCGTGGCGGGAAGTCGCTGGAGTGAAAACAGCCAAACTCTGCGTGGAGCAAGATCAAATAGGAAGGCGCGGTCGCGATCGTAAGATTGACGAACAGAGTGTGTCCCGCACTTCGCTTTCGGGTAGGGTCGCTAGAGCCCATCAGCAATGGTGGGCCAAGAGGAATGACGGACCACCCTTTGACCCTGAGCAAGTCAAAGCGGAACAGAATCCGGCTTATCGCAAAACAAAAGCTCCATTTTTGACCCCGATCATGCCCATCAGCAGGTCGGGGTCGCCTTGTTCAAGGCATTGATTTTTCCCACAACAGCATGAACAATAGGATCATGCTAAAAAGACAAAAGAAAATTTCTTCGATAGTGGGACTTCTTTCCTCTTTTCTTGTGGGATGTAGCAGTCTTCAAATTGTTGTGCCTTTGCCACATGTGGAAGTTCCAGAAGTTCAAGGTCCTCCTCACAATATGATGTATATGGAAACTCAAGGTGGCATTGCTTTTGAAGCGACTTCGGATGCCAGTGCGCGACCTCCAAACTTAGCTTCAGCCAGAACAAAGGATTTAGGAAATACTCCCGCCATCGGCCTGGGTTTTTCCTTTGAAAAGTTATCGCGCTTGCAGCTGTCTTTCGGGGGAGCTATGTTGGGTTCCAGTCTGACATCTCTGTTTACTGGCTTGCAGGCGAAGTTGCAGTACCAAATCTTTGGTGAGCCTACGCAAAAAGCCAAAGACAGTAATTTTTCAATGTCCATCTTTGCTTCTGGATCAGCTCCTTCTGAATCCAAATCAGGAGATCAAAAAGGAACGTTTGGTCCTGGCGGTTATCCATGGAAAGCAACGATTTCGACTTCTGCGATCAGCTATGGTTTGTCGACAGGATACCGATGGACTCCCCAGACACTTCTTTATTTTGGGGTAGCGACTTCTTCTCCTACGGTCAAAGTGAGTATTGATCAAAGTCCAAGCACCGACAATTCTGACCTTGGCGGAAATTATAGTCTTTCAAGTCAATTGAGGAATCAAACAGTGACTCTTGGGCTAGTTTTTGGCAATGATGGATTCCGCTGGAGTCCTGACGTGAGTTATTACAAAGTTCAAACCAATACTGAAACATTTGAAACTTTTCATGTGGGAATGCAGTTTCATTTTAGGCTTTAAAAATAGCATCAAGGAGTCACAACGTGGGAACAGGCCGACATCAACTTGCGGATAAGCGACTATTAGTACTAGCACTGGGTGCATTAGGGGTCGTTTACGGAGACATTGGAACAAGTCCATTGTATGCCCTTCGCGAATGTTTTGGCAGTGAACATGGTCTTTCAGTTTCTCCAGAAAATATTCTTGGCGTCTTGTCATTGGTATTTTGGACGTTATGGGTTGTTATCTGTATCAAGTACATGTGGTTTGTTATGCGTGCCGACAATCGGGGCGAGGGTGGAATTTTGTCCCTGATGGCCTTGGCTGTTGGAAAAAAAGAAAATGCAGATCAGAAATGGATTCTGATGGGGATTGGTATTTTTGGAGCAGCCCTGTTGTATGGAGACGGAGTCATCACTCCAGCGATTTCGGTTTTGTCAGCCGTAGAGGGGTTAAATACGGTCACTCATGTTTTTGAGCCCTATATTATTCCCATTACTTTGTTTGTGATTACGTTGTTATTCTTTGTGCAGAAGATGGGAACAGCAAAGATTGGCGGCATCTTTGGCCCTGTGCTTTTACTATGGTTTTTTGTGTTGGCGGCCTTAGGTGTCGGTGGGATTATTTCAAATCCAGAAGTTCTTCGTGCACTCAGTCCCCATTATGCTGTGAACTTCTTTTTTGAAAATGGAATGACTGGCTTTCTTGTTCTTGGATCTGTTTTCCTTGTTGTGACAGGAGGCGAAGCTTTGTATGCAGATATGGGGCACTTCGGAAAACAGCCTATTCGACTTGCCTGGTTCGTACTTGTCTTGCCAAGTCTTGTTTTGAATTATTTTGGACAAGGAGCTTTGCTTTTAAATGATCCTTCAAAAATTCAAAATCCATTTTTTCTCTTAGCACCAGATTGGGCATTGATTCCC
>CAZFSX010000039.1:0-13546 GCA_964522115.1 uncultured Pseudobdellovibrionaceae bacterium
GAGAATTTCCAGCAAATACCCCCACTAATGAAAGAATTTTAGGGTTTTGCTGATCCCAGCTATAAGATTGTCCAGGTGCACAGAATTCTTTGTATGCAAGAAATTTACTTGCTCTGGTGACAGGCTTTGCCTAGCTTGAATTTCCAAGAAAAGGGGGATTTTATGGCAAAAACAATGTTCAACAAGCTTTGGCGATCTGTGCTGTCTTTGGGGAATTCAAAAAATATTGCGAAAACAATGGCCTTGATTCTGATGATGGGTTTTTTTCATCCCGTGATGGCGGAACGTCCAACCTGGGATCAAGAAAAACAACTCTTTGTCCATGGAACCATCACGGATAGTCAGGGGAAAGTTTGGGATGTGATCTATTTGCCTGGATCCAAAAATATTACAAAAAATGCAGCTGAAAATTGGAAGGATGCGGGGAATGATTTCAAACTTCTTGCTGAAGGTCATTTCTGGGCTGCTCGTCGAGAAAATGTGAAAGATGGATTGGTTTTTTCTCGTGATTCGGTGTCTGATTACTGGCTTCAGGGGATCAATGATGACTACAAGGATGCTGTGGAAAGACAGAAAACATTCAAACCTGGAGAGATCGGCGGACTTTTTTCTCCGATCGTGAATTGGTTATGGTTTGGTGTGAAAGTTGTTGGACGTACGATCACAATGCCGATTGGTGTTGCAATGGGTGTCAGTTATTCGATTATTGCTCCGGCGGTGGGAATCGTGTGGAAGCCTGTGGTGGGGACGCTTTGGGATAGCGTTGTGATGGGCACAGCGATTCCTGCAACATTGTATGTGTGGAATGGAGTCGCGTGGGTGGCATCCAGTATTGGGGATGTTCCCACACGAGAAACTTCGTTTGTGCGTGTGAAGATGGAACGTACTCCAGGATCCAGTGCAGATGGGCAAACGGTGGTGATTGATACTCAGGGATTTGAATCCATTGTTGCTGCCAGCGTTTTAAAATTTGTCACGGACGAGCGTAAAAAGGAAATTCAAGAGCAAATTCAACAGAATCAATCAAAGATTGCTGTGGAAAAAAAGAAGTATGAAGATGCTGTCAAAGGTTACCAAGAATCCAATGAACAATTGGCATTGGATGCAGGCAAAGAAAATCAACGTTTGAACAGTGATAAGAACGTTCGCATTTTAAGTCAGTACTTCGATCAGGCATTGCAGGGTGCGAAGATCAGTATGGATCCAAAAACAAAAGAGATTTTTATCGATCCGGTCTCTTTAGCAAAATTGGTTCAAAAGTATTTTGAAGTTGCTGGAGAAAAAGAAATCACTGAAGAAAAAGTACAAAAGGCCGTGGCGTTGATTCAATACAATATTTCAAGACTTGTTCAAGAAATGCAAAGATCTGCAGTGGCTCAACAGTAGCTGTTGGATGCAGAAAGAAAAAACCCCTTTCAAATCCTTTGAAAGGGGTTTTTTTATATGTCGCAGATATTTACCTTTTGAAAAGAAAAAACTATTCCGTGATTCCCGGTTGAACTTTTTGAAGCATGGGGCGATTGAATTTGGACATCAATTCTTTCAATTGCATTTTTGGTGAAGACCCATTGTCTTCAGCGTTCATGCAATAAAGTAAGTTTTGAGAATGCGAATCAACCAGAATGACAGGAAGTTTTTCCTGCATTGTGATCACGTATTGTTTCGTTTCTTTATTTGCAAGAACAACAAGAAGACGTTGAGATTCTTTTTCAATACCAACAAGAGCTACGTAACCATTCGCAGCTTCCATGGGCGTTGGTGCATTTGAAATCGTGTAGTCTGGATTTTGAGTCACAATTTTGCTGAATGTTTCTGGGTTTTCTTTTGTCGTTGTTAAGACAAGACATTGACTTTTAGTTTCCGCAGCAGCCATCGCTTGATAAGCAAGCAAGGCAATGATCGCTAATTTTTTCATGGGTCCTTCTCCTTGGTGTGGTTTGTTGGTGTGAATTTTTCATCCTTTGAAAATTTCACAATATCAAGGAAAGCCTAACTGGACCTGATAAATTCTGAAAGTTAATTTTCAGCGAATAACGCATAGGACTGTCAAAGTTAGCTTTCATCACTTTGATGAGAATTTGATTGGTAAAAAAATCGAATGAAATTGTGACCAAAGCTGGGCTTCACTTCGTATTAAAAAAAATCAGTCTTTCGAAACTAGGATCCCGTGGTGTTTCCAGAAGTTCCAGTTCCTTTACGCATTTGATTTTTGCGAATATTCCATTGCTCCAGAGCATATTGTCTCATGTCGGCAACATTATCGAACTCATCCACAATTTCCACACCCAAAAGGGTTTCGATCGCATCTTCCAATGTGACCAGTCCTGTGACAATGCCATATTCATCCACAGCCAAGGCAAGGTGCTCTTTGCGTTTAATGAAGAGGTCAATCACCTGAGAGACTGTCATGCGTTCCGGAAGGCTCATGATAGGCAAAGTGATTTCGTTGATGGTTAAATTGTGCTGATCGTTCGACATAGCTTCTAGAACTTTATAACGATGAGTAATGCCGATGATATTATCTAAGTTTCCTTGATAAACAGGGATGCGGGAAAAACGAACGGGCTTATGTTTTTGCATCACCTCTTCCACCGTCATCGAGGCTTCAAAAGCCACAAATACAGATCGTGGAGTCATAATATCTGACACAAAAATATTATCCAACATCAGCAGGTTTTTAATAATGTTGGATTCTTTAATGTGCAAAGTGCCTTCGTCCGCACCGATTTCTGCAGTCACAATCATTTCTTCACGAGTCATCGATGGGTCTTCATCGTTTTTTGAAAAGATGCGACCCAAAAACTCTGAAACAAGAACGAAGGGGTATGTGCATAAAATTAAAAACTGAATCGTGTACGCAGCAAAGGGAGCCAGGCTCTTCCAGTAGGAGGCCCCTAAGATTTTAGGAATAATTTCAGAAAGGACAAGAATTCCAACTGTCAGCAGGATCGAGGCCATCGTCAGATACCCATTGCCAAACTCTTCATGAACCAAAGCGCCGATGGCTGCGGATCCTGCTGTGTGCGAGACTGTATTTAAAGTCAGAATGGCCGACAGAGGTCGATCCACTTTATCTTTTAAATGTTCAAGCAAGGTCCCATAATGCTTCTTGTTTTTGACAGCCACAGCCACATAGGCGGGAGTCACACTCAGTAAGACTGCTTCCAATAAGGAGCATAAAAAAGAAATGAATAAAATAAGAACCGTTAGTAAAAAAATCAAAAACATGGGTGTCGCTTTGAAAAAATGTGTAACATAAAAGTTGTGTAATCCAAGTGTCCTCTAGAATCAGATTAAGGGATTCCACAGAGTTCGTCCACGGCTATTCTTAATTCTGCACCAGGATACCTTGGGACAAAGTCCAGAGATTCAAGATATTTTGATTCAAATTATATACATTCAGACAATGATCTGACGTGAAGATAAAAAAACCCTGGTAAGAGGTCTTACCAGGGTTCAAAAATAGATCGAAAGAAAAGCTGAACAAAAAACTATTTGTTTTCTGCTGCACGTTTTTCTTGGTATTTTTTCGCAAGTTCATCTTGGATATTGCGAGGAGCTGCAGCGTAACGAGAGAATTCCATAGAGAATTCGCCTTTACCTTTCGTTGCAGAACGCAAATCTGTTGAGTAACCAAACATTTCAGTCAACGGAACTTCGGCTTCAAGCACAACGTTACCTTCGAAAGAGTTTGTTCCCATGATGATACCACGACGTTGGTTCACTTGGCCTGTCACTGGACCTTGATACTCTTCAGGAGCCGTTGTTTCCAACTTCATGATAGGCTCAAGAACCGTAGGACGAGCTTTACTGTAAACTTCACGCATTGCTGCCATCGCGCAAATTTTGAAGGCCATGTAGGATGAATCCACATCATGGTACGCGCCATCCGTAAGGACAACTTTAACGCCCACAATTGGGAACCCAATCAATGTACCTTTTTGACATTGCTCTTGGAAACCTTCTTCAACAGCTGGGATGAATTCTTTTGGAATACGTCCACCCACAACTTTGTTTTCGAACACAAAAGTTTCTTCAGCATCAGCAGGCAATGGTTCAATATGACCAACCACTTTCGCAAATTGACCAGAACCACCGGTTTGTTTTCTGTGAGTGTAATCGTACTCAGCCTGTTGACCGATTGTTTCACGGTAAGCAACCTGAGGTTTACCAACGTTCACATCGCAGTTGAATTCACGTTTCATACGCTCGATGTAAATTTCAAGATGCAATTCTCCCATTCCAGAAATGATCGTCTCTGCAGACTCTTCATCACGGTGAACGCGGAAAGTAGGATCTTCTTTACGGAATTTTTGAAGAGCTTTTGAAAAGTTATTTGCACCTTGTTTATCTTTTGGAGCAACTGCCAAAGAGATAACGGCATCTGGCACGTGCATAGATTGCATTGCCACATCATAACCTTCGTGAACAAAAGTATCCCCGGAAGCGCAATCGATACCGAATACGGCAACGATGTCTCCAGCATAAGAAGTTTCAATATCTTCCATTTTGTCCGAGTGCATACGAACAAGGCGAGGTACCTTCACAGATTTTTTCGATGTCGTGTTGATGATAAAATCACCTTTTGACATCTTACCTTGGTAAACACGCATGTAAGTCAATTGACCAAATGGAGTTTCTTGCAATTTGAACGCAAGAGCGCACAAAGGCTTGTCGTTCACTGGGAACAAATCAATTTTTTGTTCATCATTGCTAAGATCCAAAGCAAACTCACGTTTTTCTTCAGGAGTTGGCAAGTAGGAAGTCACAGCATCCAACAACAATTGAACACCTTTATTTTTGAAAGCAGATCCGCAGAAAACTGGGCAAAGTTTCAATGCAATAACACCTTTACGGATGGCTGCTTTGATTTCTGCTTCAGTCACTTCTTCACCCATCAAAAACTTGTCACCGATATTTTCATCGATATCTGCAAGTTTTTCGATCAAGATTTGACGGTATTCAGCTGCTTCAGCTTTTAAATCTTCAGGAATTGGGACTTCAGTCACATTTTCACCGTTGGCGCCTTCATTCACGAAAGCTTTCATTGTTACCAAGTCAACGGCCCCACGATGTTGATCTTCAAGACCAATTGGGATTTGTGCCATCACTGCATTCAATTTCAATTTATCGCAAAGAGCATCTTTCACGCGGAAAGGATTTGCACCTTGACGATCCAATTTATTCACGAAAGCCAAACGAGGAACACTGTAGCGTTTCATCTGACGATCCACAGTGATGGATTGAGATTGAACTCCAGCCACACCGCAAAGAACAAGGATGGCGCCATCAAGAACGCGCAAAGAACGTTCAACCTCAATCGTAAAATCCACGTGCCCGGGAGTATCGATTAAGTTAATTGTATAGTCTTTCCATTCAACCTGAGTCGCTGCTGATTGGATGGTAATACCTTTTTCACGCTCTAGATCCATGGAATCCATGGTTGCACCCACTCCGTCTTTTCCTTTGACTTCATGGATGGCGTGAATTTTACCACCGTAGAACAGGATACGTTCGGAAAGAGTGGTTTTACCAGAGTCGATATGGGCAGAAATACCGATATTTCTGACCGTCGTAATGTCCCACTTTTTGGCCATTGTGTTGTCCTCTTTATGGTTTAGGCTTCAAGTTGAATTCTTGAAGTCAGTTATTAAATGTGGTTTTAATGAACCATCGGAAGTATCATCAAATCATTCAGAGTGCAAAAGTATAGTCGGTAGGTCCCTGAAGGCAACGCGTCGCAAAAAGGGCTTGGTTTTGAAGGGTAGGTTGCATGTTATCTTTGTCCCAGCAGGATTTTGAGGCTCACTTAGAAAAGGTTTTTGGTCACGCTCAGTTTCGTCCTGGGCAGCGTCAGGTCTTAGAGCATGTGCTGCAAGGAAGCTCTGCCCTGCTGTTGATGCCGACGGGCTTTGGGAAAAGCCTATGCTACCAATTTCCAGCCTCTTTGGCCCAGGGGAATGAATTGGTGTTGGTGATTTCTCCCTTGATTGCTTTGATGCAGGATCAGGTTTCTCAGTTGCGACGTCAAAATGTGGCCATTCATGCAACTTTTATCAACTCCTCCTTATCGACGGAAGAACGTCAGCAACGCTATGAACAGATTCGTCAGGGGCGCTTCCAGCTGTTATTTGTGACTCCGGAACGCTTTCGAAAAAAAGAATTTCGTCAGGCCTTGGAAAATCGCAAAGTCATTTTGTTTGCAGTGGATGAGGCTCATTGTGTGTCTCAGTGGGGGCACGATTTTCGAACGGAATATTCGCGTTTGGATCAGCATATTCAAAGTTTAGGGAATCCCGTAGTTCTAGCCTTAACTGCCACCGCGACAGTGGAAACCCAGTCCGATATTTTGCAGCAGTTAGGCATTCCAGATGCAAAAGTCTTTTCTCAGGGAGTTGAGCGACCCAATCTTTCTTTGCGTGTGCATTCCGTGCATGGATGGGATGAAAAGGTACGTGCCTTGGTGGGGCTTCGATTTCAAAATCCTGGCTCGGGCATTATTTACGTGTCACTGATTCAAAGCTTGTACAAAATGACCTCGGAACTTCGTCGTTTGGGTATCGATCCTTTGGTCTATCATGGCGATTTGTCCTCGCAAGATCGGCGCAGGTCCCAGGAAAACTTCTTGAAGCAGTCCGATGCCTTGATGGTGGCAACTCCTGCCTTTGGGTTGGGGATTGATAAGCCGAATGTGCGATGGGTGGCTCACACGGAATTGCCAGGCAGCTTAGAGGCCTATTTTCAAGAAGTCGGTCGAGCGGGGCGAGATGGCTTGGATTCCAATTGTGATCTTTTGTTGGATCAGGATGATGTCAGCATTCAGGCCGAATTTATTAAGTGGGCCAATCCCGATGGAAATTTTATCCACACTCTGTTTCGCAAGATTCAAGACAACCCATTGCGTTTGCAGCAAGAGGGGGTGGATTTTCTACGCGAGCAAATGAATTTTCGTAACTCTCGAGATTTTCGTGTCGAGACGGCCGTGCAGCTTTTGCAGCGTTGGGGAGTTTTAGAAGAATCCGCACAGAAGTCACGCTTTCCATGGAAAGTCGTTCAGGATTTGGATCCATCGGATCTTACCGAATGGGAGAAAAAAGATCGCGTGCGCACTCAACAGAAAAAACTTTTAGAAATGCTTCGCTTCGCTCAAATGACCGAAGGCTGCCGCTTACAAACGATCTACAAATACTTCGGCCACACCATGGAAAAAACCTGTGGCAAATGTGATTTGTGTTTGGTGGCGTCTGATCAGATTATGTAATTTGAATCTAATTTTATTTTTTAGTTGCTTATGAAAGTTAGGTTACGATCGTGAAAGCTTGCTTAAATGATTTGAAAATAAAGGAATTCTTGATAATTCTTCCAGCAAGTCACCTGGACATGCTTATCGAAGTGTGGATATAACTTACCCGTTCAAAATGAGAAGAGCAGGTGTTCTTAGTTCTGAGGGGGGCTTATGAGTTTTTTTTCGAATTCAATCCGTGCATTTTTAGTGATGGTTCTTTTTGTCTGCACATTTTCATATGGAAGTCAGGTTCCTTTTCGGGCGATTCCTCTATTATATCAGGTGAATATTTTTCAAAGTGAAATGGATCCTCAACATTATGTTGTCATAGGTAAAGATCAGGTGTTTGCAGATGCAGGACGCTGGTATGTTGTTGATGTGCGAAATGGAGTCATTACTTCACCAAAATTGATACAAGGCTCCGTTGTGTACTTTAATGGTGGATTTGATTTAAAGCTCGAAACAGGGGAGTGGATATATCTTCCAGGGGATACCGTGAAAGATATACCGGCCATTGCTTTGGAGAAAAACTCAGTCCAGGGATTAATTCATCCCACTCTAGGTCAGGAGCCTCTGCGCAAGATTGAAGTCACAAGAAAATTATTTTATGAAATTGGGCTCTCAGCCTTTGTCTCGGAAGTTGAGATAAGGGAACTTGGAAAAATTCAAGAAAAGCAAGTTTTAAACAAAATTCCTTCTCAAAAAAATGTACTTTTGTATGTGATTAAGTTAGGTGCGGAAGAAGTTCGTGGACCAGTAACCTTGAGAGATCGTTTTTTAAATCTAGGGAAATTGATCCATCTTCCAATTGTTCATCGAGAGGTTCGCCATAGTGATGGTCATAGAACAATTTATATTTGGACTTTTGAAAATAAAAAAGTAGCAGAATCGATACATAAAGTATTTGATGTAGACCCCTTGGTCATAAAAGATCTTACAGATAGTGTTTTGTTACCAGAAGCGATGAATGAAGAAAGGATTGCGAGGGTCCCGTCTTTATTTTCTAAAATGACCTTACTTGAAAATAAAGTCATTCTTGAAAATGAAAAATCAGATTCACTCGCAGTTGAGATTGGTAACTTGCTTCGTACAGTTGAGTTTGATTTAAATTTTTTACAAAATGCTGAAGTAGAACTGTTTGGAAGTCGCGGATTTGGTTCTGCAAAAAAGAATTTTTTTGAAAACTATGCAGCCCCAATGAAGAAACTTTTAACTAGGTGTTATGATGTTTTAGATCGCATGCAAACTCCAATGTCTAGAAAAGTTTTATTGTTTCAAGGTGATAATCAAGTTGAGCGTTTTCAATATTTAAGTCGTCCATCAGGATTTGAATCGAAGACGTACTTTGAGTCATGGCTTTTTATGCTGAAACAAGAGATTCAATGGGTACATAGTGCGACAGAAGCCGAACTCCACAATATGGAAATGACATCTGAAGATGGTGGACGTTTGAATCAATTTGGATTTTTGAAGGTGACATTGAAAGATTTTAAACTCAACAGGGATGTTGCACCATAGTCAATTCGAGAACTAACGAATATGTTTCCTCTTCGAATTTTTGGATTCATTGATAGTTCTAGATACAGAAAAGAGTTTGTGCGATTCGTTTTAGAGATGGATAAGGCTGCCGAGTTTCAAAAAAATTCTTTCAGAAGTTCAAATGATAGTCATTTATTTGGTAGTTTATCTCTTACTCGTGAAGAAAAACTGAGTATACAGGAGTATCCTCAGTTTTCCCAGGCTCTGTATTACAAGCAAGTGATGATGATTATCACTGAGTTGCTGAACACAAGTCGTGTCACGATTACGAATACAGCAACTTATCTTTCCATATTGAATACAGCCTTAAACTTGCAGAAAGATGTGATGGAAGAATTTGGAAATGTTCCCAATGCCAAGTCCAAATCAAAAGAGCTGAATGAACTGACTTCACAATTGTTGGAATTGCAACAATCCATCCAAGTCAGATTGCTCCGCGGAGTCTTTCACGAATCCAACCTGCAATCCAAAACTTGCGACGTGATTTTCCGCGGATTGTAGCTGGGGTCGTCCTATTGAAAGAAGTGAAGATGCAGACGGGGGTTCGTAAAAAATATCATTGAGAAATTGAAAGAGGATCCTTTTCGTGGGGCATACAGTTTCCTAAATAAGATCCATCCCAGCCATTTTTTGTTTTGTATCTATCAAAAGACCAGAGCCAAATTTTGCCATTTTTATTTTTTTCAATTGAGATGAATGGACCTGAGACACAAACATGTTTTTGACCTTTTAAGAGTCGATGCCACTCCTTTTGAAATAAATGACAGTCCTGAATCGGAATCATTCTTCGGTATAAATATTCGTGTGTCTCTCCATTTAATTTTGAAGAAACAATCAGAAGTGTCATTCTTTTCTTTTCTGATAGATCAAATTTGTTGGATGAATGTCCTCATTTTTGTTCGTGGATTAAAAAGCTATGTTCTTCGTGAGTCCAACTATCCTCCGTAACATATTCCGAAATTCTACGTGATTTTCGGAATATGTTACAGAGGATACATGAAAACTTACAGATCAATACCTGACAGGAGTATGGGCTTCGTCGTTTTCTAAAGATTCTTCGATGGCAGTTTTCTTTGGAAAGAAGATAAACTCTGTTTTTCAAAAATTCGAGGTTTAAATTGATTATTCTGATAGAAAAAGTGAAGTAATATTAAGTAGATAGTTAACATTTTTGACTTTGTTCAGTAGGCTGCACAAACTTAGTTGACTTTGTTCAGTAGACTGCACAAACTCGAAATATGGAAATGAAAGAAATTGCTCAAAGATTACGGGATCAGCAGAAAGAGGTTTCTGAACTTTTGGAAAGAACGGACTTAGTGTCGCGAGTTCAGTCGGAGCAGTTTCAAGAAATATTATCTTCGAAGTTGATCAAGGTGATTATCGGCATTCGTCGATGTGGTAAATCCACTCTTGTCTTACAAAATATGAAAGATGCTAAATTTCTTTATTTCAACTTTGATGATGAAATTTTTGCTCATCTGGAAGCTAAAGATTTGCAGATGCTTCTTGAGCAAGGTTTGTTGATCCATCCTAACGTTCAGCAATTTGTATTTGACGAAATTCAAAATGTTGAAGGTTGGGAGCTTTTTATCAATCGACTCAAACGACGTGGATATCAAATCACAGTAACTGGTAGTAATTCAAGATTGCTCAGTCAGGAATTATCCACTCATTTGACAGGTAGGCATTTAACGATCGAACTATTTCCTTTTTCTTTTGAAGAGTATTTGGTTTATCGAAAAATTTTACCTGAAAGATCAAAAGCTCAAGATGGAACCACAGAAGAAATCGCCTCTGTCAAAAAAGCATTTTTAGAGTATATCGAGCAAGGTGGATTTCCAGAGATTTTAGATTTTCCATTGAACTCTCGTGCAGCTATGAATTATCTTAAAGAACTTTATGATCGCATCGTCAGTCGAGATATTATCCAGCGAAAAAGAATTAAAAATTCACGAGCCCTTCGAGAAGTTTCCTTGATCTTGATGTCGGGATATTCTTCAAAGTTTACTTATCAGTCTTTGAAAAAACAGTCTTCCATTCAAAGTGTGAATACAATCAAAAACTATGTCGATCTTTTGCAGATGGCATATATTGGCTTTGTCGTTGAACCATTCTCCTTCAAAGTGAAAGAACGCATTTCGTTACCAAAAAAGTTTTACCTTATCGATACTTCTTTTGCGGATGTTTTATTGGGGAAAACGTCCAGTGATATGGGGAAAAAGTTAGAAAATATTGTTTTTTTGCAGCTGCGAAGACAAGGTTTGGAAATCTATTACCTTCATCAGCCTCAATATGAAGTTGATTTTGTGATTCGTCAGGGGCGGACTATTACGGAATTATATCAAGTTGCATGGTCTATTCAGAATCCAGAGACTCGCCAGCGAGAAGTGAAAGCTTTGGTGAAAGCAGCTAAACAATTTCCCAAGGCAAAATTGTTTTTAATCACCTTTGAAGAGCAAGAACTCATCCAGCAAGATGGTGTTGAAATTCAAGTCTATCCTGTATGGAAGTGGCTACTTCAGAAGCCACTTGTAGACAGGTAGGCATTGGATTTGGATTCCATTCTCTTGAAAAGAGGATTCTTCGTTGTAGGTAAGAATAATACCTTTTTTTAATTTGTATTTCAGGCAGGCCTTTATCAATGTTGCAGTTGAAGTAGCAAATTTGAATTTTTTGTTGTCTTTAACTAGTGGGTGAGAAAAAATTTTTCAAAAATTCTTGATAGTGCAAACAGTGTACATCTGAAATTTTTGAGGACATAGGATCTTGTGAAATAAAATATTTTTCACAGGGATCAAAGGCTTGGGCAAGACGTTCGAAGTGAAGTACTTCCTGGTGATCAACTTGAGTTGTGGATTTTATCTCAATTAGAAATTTTTTTCGTCCTTTAGATAGAACGAGATCTATTTCACCACCATGTGAAGTTTGATAGTAAGAAAGTTTAAAATCCATTTGAAAATAGCTATTCAATCGAAATACTTCGTTGACAAAAAAGGCTTCGAAATACTGTCCAAAACTGGATGTACCAGGGACAGGAGGTGAGTCTAATGATCCTTCAAGGGCGCGAACAACGCCTAAATCGTGAAAATAAAATTTGGGCTGAAATGTTTGAGCTTTTCTGACAGAAGAGTGAAATGCCGGTAACCAAAATCCGATCAGAGTATCTTCAAGTATTTGAAAATATTCTTTCACAGTTTTTGAGTCCAAACCACATTCTCTTCCTATTTTTGAGAAGTTAAGACTTTTTCCATTCATTTGGGCTGCAATTTCTAAAAAATCCCTAAAGCCGTGAATGTTGCGTATCAACTGTTCTTGTAGGACCTCTTCTTTCAGGTAGGTTTGAATGTAACTTCGTAAGAACATTTTTTTATCGGAAGTATTTTGATAAGAAAAAATTTGCGGAAGAGTTCCCCATTGTAAAGCCTCTAATAAATGAAATTCAGATTTCAATTCAAAGGATGAAAGTGGAAAAAGATAATACAAAAATGCGCGGCCAGCTAATAAGTTAGATCCATGCAGTAGGGTCGACTTTCCACTTCCACGCGGGCCAAACAAGAAAAAACTATGTATTTTTGATAGGTTAACTATTCTTTGGAACATATTCCGAAATTCAACGCGATTTTCGGAATATGTTCCATGAAAACTTGCAGATCAATACCTGACCGGAGCAAGGGCTTCGTTGTTTTCTAAATAGGTTGTGACCAGCGAGGTGGGTTCTATCTCTTTTTCTGGAAAGGCTGCTTTGAGACTGCATCTCAGGCCTCAAAGTGAAGTCTTCAGTTTGCTTTTTAAAGTTAAAATTTTGGTTGTCATGGTCGATGTTTTATTTTGCTTTTCATAACCACGCAGATGGATTTCATCTTTGAAAACATTCAGTGAATCAACAGAAAAAGTGGATGGTAGCTTGATGGGCTCACTGATGCTCATAGTGGCTGTTGCAAAATGAACGGATAAAATCGCAAAGATATTTTTACCTTGAGAAGACTTCATTAGGACATGAAGTTCAGATGGTGTAAAACCCGAAAAGTAGTTAGGTAGATCGAAGCCATTCCAATTTGCATAAATTTTCCAAGGCAAGGATGAAAAATCCAGTTGCTTCATGGAAGCAAACTCAAATCCATTTGATCCTGGTTGGGCGGAATGGATGTAAAGTTTATTCTGAGAAGAGTCCGTTTCAACAAGGTATTGATTTTGCGAAAGTTGAATTTGCTGATAAAAATGATAGGGGTCTTGATCTGATATTTGGGAATGAAATTGAAAAAAGGGAGTACTAGTTTTTGTTTTTTGAAAAGAGTTTAAGGAGTCAGCACTCACTGTTTCCGTACTTTCCTTCAGTGATAATCCATTTTGTGGATCGAAAAAGTAAGAGGCCGTTTGAGTTAAATATGTTTTTTCCTGCGTCGATTTCAAAGAGCTTTTTTGTGAGCGAACGGGAGAAATAAATTTCCAGGTTAAAACGCCATCCTTAAAGTCAGCATGAATAGAGCCACCATGTTGTTGGTTTTGAAAAAGTTGTTGTGGAAAAAATGTAGCTACCGTTTTTAATGAACGACGATGGATGACTTCATAACCTAAATTCGTCATCAGGATATGATATTCTGAACCTTGGTGTTCAAAAGTATCTATGATAACCCCATTCAATGATCGAATTTTCCAGATCGTGGATGGTATGGATGAAGTTGAAAAAATATCTTCACATAAATTTTCACTGGAAGCCTTACC